>JAJFHL010000302.1 GCA_021775615.1 Hyphomicrobiales bacterium | reverse complement strand
GACATCGAGCCCCATGCGCCCGCCGATCAGCCCTTCGCCGCCGAGCCGCCCGAGGATCAGGTTGGCATCGGTCACGGTCGGCTCGGTGCCGCCGCGGCCATAGCAGGCAGGCCCCGGATCGGCGCCGGCGCTCTTCGGCCCCACCTTGACAAGACCGTCCTTGTCAAACCAGGCGATTGACCCACCGCCTGCCCCGACCGTGTGGATATCGACCATCGGCAGGCGCACAGGAAATTCCGCAACCTTGCGGTCGTGGCCGATGCCGGTGTCGTAGTTGCGCACCAGGGCCACATCGGCGCTGGTGCCGCCCATGTCGAGAGTGATGAAGTCCGGCCGGTCGGAGAGCTTTGCCACATGCACAGCGCCCACGGCGCCCGCCGCCGGACCGGACAGTGCCGTGCGCACCGGAAATTGACGCGCCGTGTCAACCGACATCATGCCCCCGGAAGACTGATAGATGCCGAGCGGCGCGCCGGCATAGGTCTTTGAGATGTTGGCGCTGAGGCTTTCCAGATAGGCGGAAAAGACCGGCTGCAGATAAGCGTTCAGGACGGTGGTTGAAAACCGCTCATACTCGCGGAACTCCGGCTGTACGTCACTCGACAGGGAAACCGGAACATCCGGTGCGGCCACCTCGAGCGCCTTGCCGACGATCCGTTCATGGTCCGGGTTCACATGGGCGAACAGAAAGCACACCGCGACTGCGTCGGCGCCACTGGCCAGAGCCTTACCTGCCGCCCTTCCGATATCTCCTTCGTCGAGACCGATATGCACGGAACCGTCCGCCAGAAGCCGTTCGGCGACTTCAAGGCGCAACTCGCGCGGCACCAGGGGATCGGGATGATCGATCTGCAGCGAATACATGTGCGGCCGCGTCTGGCGGCCGATCTCGAGCAGATCGCGGAAACCTTTCGTCGTGATCAGCGCCACCTTGCCGCCGCTGCGCTGGATCAGCGCATTGGTCGCAACCGTGGTGCCGTGGCCAATCCGCTCAACGGCCTTTGGGTCGATGCCGTATTGCGCGCACATGCCGGCCAGGCCTTCGACAATGGCGTCGGCCGGATTGGCCGGTGTCGAGGGATGTTTGTAGAGGCGCACATCGCCGCTGACGGTATCGACCGCATAGAAGTCGGTGAAGGTCCCCCCGACATCAACACCAATGAGCCAAGTCAATTTCGTTCTCCCTACAAACACATACCGCTCTGGACATAGATTTATACACTGAGTATATAATTGAACCCGTCAGGCGTCACGGTCAAGCGAAATGGCATTTTCGTGCCACTTTTCGATGGCGGGTGGACAAGATCGGGCGGCACTGTAGGTTTTCGCAAGGCCGGGGTGGCAAGGGGAGCAGCTTTTGTGAGCATGCCAGAGAACGATGCCGACGCGGACGTTGAAAAGTATGTCGGCCAGCGCGTGCTGCGGCGCGAGAACCCGGCCCTTCTCAGAGGCCAGGGCAAGTTCATCGACGATCTGCCGGTCACCCCCGATACCCTGCAGGCGGCCATTTTGCGCTCTCCCTACCCGCACGCTCATATCCGCGGCATCGATGTAGACAAAGCTCTCGCCATGCCCGGCGTCAGGGCGATCGTCACCGGTGAAGACGTGGCGGCCCTGTGCGACCCGCTCATCGTCGGCTTCGCCAACCCGATGAAGTATTACGGCATCGCCACCGACCGGGTGCGTTATGTCGGCGAGCCGGTCGCCATCGTCTGCGCCTCCGACCGCTACAAGGCGGAAGACGCCATGGACATGATCGAGGTCGACTACGAGCCGCTGCCGGCCGTGGTCGATCCGGTGGAGGCAACCTCCGAGAGCGCCACCATCCTTCACCCCGGCGCCGACTCCAATGTGGTCTCAGAACGCGTCTTCGAGCACGGCGCACCGGACGACGCCTTCGCCAATGCCGCAAATACAGCCGAACTCACCATCCGCTATCCGCGCAATTCCATCACCCCGATGGAAACCTACGCGATCATCGCCGAATATGAGGCGGACACCGGTTCCTATGACGTGATCTCGAACTTCCAGGGACCGTTTTCGATCCATCCCGTGATGGCCCTGGCGCTGCGCATTCCAGGCTCCAAGCTGCGCCACCGCAGCCCGTCCCACTCGGGCGGCTCGTTCGGTTCCAAGCTCACCATCTTTCCCTATGTGGTGATCCTGTGCATCGCCGCACGCAAGGCCGGCAAGCCGGTAAAATGGATCGAAGACCGGCTCGAACATCTCTCGTCCGCCAACAGCGCCCCCAACCGCGTCACCAAGATGCGTGCCGCCTACGATGACGAAGGCCACGTCTCGGCGGTAACCCTCGATCATTGGGACGACCACGGCGCTTACCTGCGCGCACCCATGCCGGCGCCAATCTACCGGATGCACGGGCTCTCCACCAACGGCTACAAGATCGAGCATGTCCGGGTGGTCAACAAGGTCATCATGACCAACAAATGCCCGACCGGCGCGGTGCGCGGTTTCGGCGGACCGCAGCTCTATTTCGCCGTCGAGCGCATGATGCACAAGATTGCCGTCGAGCTCGGCATCGACCCGCTTGAGCTGATCCGGCGCAATCTTCTGCCGAACGATGCCTTCCCCTACAAGACGCCCGCGGGCGCGCTGCTTGACTCCGGCAACTATCAGACCCTTGTCGATGAAACCGTCGAACAAGGTGGCCTGGCGGAACTCAGAAAGCGCCGTGAGGAGGCCAGAGCCAACGGCAGGCTCTATGGCATCGGCTATGCCACCGCGGTCGAGCCGAGCCAGTCCAACATGGGTTACATCTCGACCCTCAAGACGGAGGCCGAAAGGGCCCGCGCCGGCCCCAAGGACGGCGCCGTCGCCGCCGGCACGGTGACGGTCGATCCGATCGGCTCGATCACCGTCGTCGGCGACAGCGTGCCCCAGGGCCAGGGGCACCAGACCGCCCTCGCCCAGATCGTCGCCGATGTGCTGGGCGTCAACATCGACGATGTGATCGTCAATCTCGAAACCGACACCCAGAAGGACAACTGGTCGATCGCTGCCGGCAATTATTCCTGCCGCTTCGCGCCGGCCTCGACCAGCGCGGTGCATCTTGCCGCCGTCAAGGTGCGCGACAAGCTCGCGCGGGTGGCGAGCCAGACCCTCAACGTCCCGCCCGACGAGGTCGAGTTCAAGAACGGCCTTATCCACGCCCGCAACAATCCGGACAACTCCGTCAAGTTCTACCGGGTGGCGGGCCTCGCTCATTGGTCGCCGTCGAGCCTGCCCGACGACATGGAGCCGGGGGTGCGCGAAACCGCCTACTGGAGCGCGCCGGAGCTGACGCCGACCACCGCCGCCGACGAAATCAATACGTCCCTCGCCTATGGTTTCGCGTTCGACTATTGCGGCATCGAGATCGATCCCGAGACCGGCGAAATCCACGTCGATAAATATGTCACCGCCCATGATTGCGGCACGATCCTCAACCCGGGTCTGGCGGAAGGTCAGATCCACGGCTCTTTCGCCGCCGCCTTCGGCGCCGCACTCATGGAAGAATTCACCTATGGCGACGACGGCAGCTTCATGTCCGGCACCTTTGCCGATTACCTCGTCGCCACGGCGCCGGAACTGCCGAAGCTCGATCTCATTCACCCCACCGTCAATCCCTCGCCCTTCACCCGGCTGGGGGCAAAAGGCATCGGCGAAGGCAACCAGTACACGACGCC
>JAJFHL010000301.1 GCA_021775615.1 Hyphomicrobiales bacterium | reverse complement strand
GATGGAGATGCGGATGTTGCGGAACATTGGGTTACCCTCTTTTAAGAATCTGCCGGGCGTTCGGGCCGCGGCGTTGATTTCAGCCCTATGTCCCAGTCAACAAAAGCCTAGTTAATTAAAAACTAATTTTGCTTTCTTTTTTAGCAAAAGAGTTTGAAGGAATATTCTCCGATATTAAAATTCCCTAAATCATATGTACTCTCCTATCTTCTTTCCAATACAGAATTTGTATGTTCAAGTAATACATAAATCATCACGAAAATGTGATTAAATACACGCCGTATTATATGTGAAGTACAGCGCTAAGATCCACCTTATGTGACATTCTTACCATTTCTATTGGCCAATGTGCTGCTGGCGTCGGCTCAGAGGATATGTTTCGGCGCGCTGAGGTGGGGAATACACCAGACTACACGCATGACGTTAACGCGCGGAAACGCTGCTCAGCCCTTCGAGTTTCTGACGCCTGGAGCTCTGAAAGCGATTTCGAACCGGTCTTGCCGGCCAGATGTGCCGGGATGGGCTGTCGGGACTCCGGTGCGCTCGAATCAATTGCAACATAGTTGAAGGCGTTGTGCGTCCCGTCGCGGGCGTCGCCGTGGTTCGGCTGCCGTTTACCATCTGCGTGGATGGCGGCGCGGTTGGCACATGCCTTGCTCCTCTCAGCTCCAAAAGAACAAGAGGTGTGCAAATGGCCCAAACTAGAGCAATCCGTGCGGCGAGATCGGCCCATATCAGGGCGCATGACGTCTACGGAATGGCGCTCAAACTGCTTGCGCAGCATGGGCCGGCAGCCGTGGACATAGCGGCGTTTGCGGAAGCCGAACACGATATTCGCGGCGATCGCCAGAGGAAGGCGGCCTGGCGGGCGGTCGAATCGACCGTCTCCGACATGCTTTCGCGGCGGCTGCCCACCTCGGGAATCATAATTCATTAAGGCTGATCAGATCCCGAACGGCAGGACTGACGCCGCATGCCGCGAACGGAAATTTAAACAGTTTCCGGTATGAACGGCGGCAAAAGGGCAGTGCATCTCCGATTTTCCGGACCGGCGGAACAGGCCGTGGCACTCAGCCTACAAGAAGCAGGGAAGGCATATTACGTGGCCACAGCAGGGCAGACCCTGACGCTGCCGATCTTCGGCATGCTTGGAAAAATACTGCGCGGCACATCCGACAGCGCCCGGGCGCAGCGCGGCGCCGCATTCGCATTCGCCATTCGTGTCGCAAGCGCTGGCATCGCTTTTCTGTCGCAGATCCTGCTGGCACGCTGGATGGGCGCTTTCGAATTCGGCATCTTCGCCTATGTCTGGGTCTTCGTGATCATTCTGGGCAGCCTGTCGACCATCGGGCTCAACACATCCGTTCTGCGGTTTCTCCCCGAATACAAGGAAAAGGCGCAGTGGCGCCTGTTCAAGGGATTTCTCGACGGCAGCCGCTGGATCACGCTCGGCATTTCGACCGCGGTCACCGTGGCCGGTATCGCCGTCACCTGGGCCCTGCACGAGGTGATCCCGGACTACTACCTCGTTCCTCTGGTCATCGCGTTCTTCTGCCTTCCGGGGTATGCCATCACCGACATGCAGGACGGCATCTCGCGCTCGCAGTCGTGGATCGATCTGGCACTGATACCGCCCTATATGCTGCGGCCGTTCGCAATGCTGATGCTGTTTGGTGCCGGCGTCTGGGCCGGATATCCGGCAACGGCGCTCAGTGCTCTGGTCGCCGCACTCGGCGCAACCTACATCACGACCTGTGTGCAACTGATGGTCATGACCCGCCGGTTCGGCGGCGGCCTGCCGGAATGCACACGGGAGTATCGGGTGCCCCTGTGGCTGAAGGTTTCGGCCCCGATCATGCTGATGCACGGCTTTTTCATTCTGCTGCAGCATGTCGATATTCTGGTGCTCAATCTCTATGTTTCGCCGAGCGATGTCGCGATCTACTATGCGGCGATCAAGACCACGGGCCTTGTCGCTTTCGTGCATTTCGCGGTTGGCGCTGCCTTCGCACCGAGGTTTTCGGAGTATTTCGCTGCCGGGCGCATGAGCGACCTCGGCGCCCACCTGCGCGAAAGCATCAAGTGGTCGTTCTGGCCCTCGCTGCTTGCCTCCGCCGGTATCCTTGCCGTGGGCTATCCCCTGCTGTGGCTGTTCGGTCCGGAATTCACCGCTGGCTATCCGGTGATGTTCGTTCTGGCCTGCGGCCTTGTGGTCAGGGCGGCGCTTGGCCCGGCAGAACCGCTGCTGAGCGTTCTTGGCCAGCAGAAGATCTGTGCGCTGGTGATGTTCTTCACGCTCATCATCAACGTGGCGATGAACTTTGCGCTGATCCCCGTCTTCGGACTTCTTGGTGCGGCTGCCGCGACCACGTTCTCGATCATGCTGGAATCGGTGCTGCTGTTCTGGATCATCAAGTGGCGTCTCGGCCTTCATGCCTTCGTTTTCGGTGGCAAGACACACCCCACGGCGGAGGAAGCCTGAATGGAACGTCTAAGCGCCAGCATGGCTTTTGTCCCCGGAATGGCCCCAGCCGTCGATGATGCGGTTTTGCGGGAGGACGCCGCGGCAGAGCAGGTGCACGCCGCCGGCCGCGAAGAACCGCAGGTCGATCCGCGCTATCTGGTGGACTGCATAAGGGACGCCGAACACTTCGAAGCCTTCAAGCGCTCCTTGAGAGAGTTGGCGGAACAGGCGATCGAGCCTGCCCCGGGCGCGCGGTTCGCGTGGAGCAAGGCGGCGCTGACGCATCTGACGAATGATGCCGCCGAAGGCCGTGTCGCACTGGTCTGGCGCTATGCCGCGAATGAGGCCGGTGATCCGCTTCGTCTCGTCGGCGCCTTTGCGGTGGAGATGGAGCGCCCGCTGCCGGGCTTTTCTCTGCGACGCGCCAAGTCGTGGAAACACCTGTTCAGTTTCTCCGGTGTGCCGCTTCTGCATCGCGACCATGCGCGGGAAACGCTTGATGCCTATTTCAAGTGGGTCTTCGGACCGGATGTGAATGCCGCCGGGCTGCTGCTGGAGCAGTTGCCGGTCCGCGGACCGTTTGCCGAAGCGCTCGCCCAGGCAACCGATGCGGCGGGCCTGCAGGTTTGCTCCATCGACCGCCATGAACGCGCCATCCTGGCGGTGCCGGACAGCGTGGACGACTATCTGACGAACTCACTGCCGCGAAAAAAACGCAAGGAGTTCCGCCGTCTGCGGGCGAGGCTCTCCGAGCAGGGCGATCTTCAGATGCACCAGTTCGGCGAAGGTGACGATCTCACCCGCTGGCTCAGCGATTTCTATGCCCTAGAGGGCCGCGGCTGGAAAGGGCGCGCCCAGTCCTCCCTGTCGTGCGATCCGGCCTGGAGCGGGTTCTTCGATGTCGCCTTCTCAGAATTGCAGGAGGCCGGCGATGCGCTGCTTTGGAAACTGACCCTGGACGGAACACCGATCGCCATGACGATCGGCGCCGGGAGCGGCCGGCATGCCTGGTTGTTCAAGATCTCCTACGACGAAAGCCACGCGCGCTTTTCGCCGGGTGTCCTGATCGTTCTCGATGTGATGGAGGCACTGGCCCGGTCGGGTAAATTTGAAACCGTCGATTCCTGCGCCCAGGCGGACCATCCGATGATCAATCACCTTTGGCGCGAGCGGCTCGAACTGCATGACGTGATGATCGGACGTCCGGGACAGTCAAAGCCCGTATTCGCGGCATTGCATCGCCTGACGAGGTTGAAACGCGATGGCCGCGCCTTTGCCAAACGACTCTACAAAACATATCTCAAAGGAGGTGCCAAATGACCGGTTTGCTCAATCTGCCAGATGAGAAGATGGCGCGGGCCTTTCCCGAGCGTCCCTTCTCCATCGGTCACGATCTCGCCGATCATCCCCTGTTCACGCTGCCGCGCCTGATTGAACTGGCCAATGCGATGGACCGCGACAGGATCGAATACAATTCCGGCGATCTTCAGCCCAACCAGGCCGCGTTCGACGCGCCCAAGGTCGATCTGTCCGTCGAGGAAACGATCCGCCAGATCGAGCACTGCCACGCCTGGATGGTGATCAAGAATGTCGAGCACGATCCCGAATACCGCGCCTTCCTGGAAGCCGCGCTGGCGGAGGTTTCCGGCGCGGCCGGCCGCGGCGATGATCTGATCCGCGACATTCAGGGATTCATCTTCGTGTCGTCGGCCAACTCGACAACGCCCTTCCATATCGATGCGGAGGAGAACTTCCTCTTACAGATCAGGGGCGACAAGTTCCTTCATGTGTTCGACAACGAGGATCGCACACTGATTTCCGAGCAGGACATGGAGATCAGCCCCTCCAAACACCGCAATCAGGAGTACCGGCCCGAGTTCGAGAACCGCGCCGAGGTGTTCGAGATGTCCGAGGGCGACGGTGCGTTCCTGCCTTACATGTGGCCGCACTGGGTGCGGACCGGCGGGCGCTATTCGATATCCATCGCCGTCACCTGGAAGTCGCCCCGCGTGCAGCGGCTCAACAAGATCCGCTTCATGAACGCGACATTGCGCAATCTCGGGCTGCCGCAGGCGGGACCGGGGCAGTCGCCGGTCATGGATGGCGTCAAGGTTGCCGCCTACGACACGGCGCATCTGGTGATCAATCCGTTGCGCAAGGCGGAATGGTCGCGCCGTCTCATCCGGCAACTGCTGTTCGGCCGCAAGGCGAACTACTATTACGAAGCGTGAGGCACCGGTGCCCCGCGGTCCCCTTTCTCCACGCTCCGCACCTGATGCGGGGCCCAGGGGCGGCGCGGAATCCCACGCTGGCAGCACCTGGATCCCGCATCAAGCGCGGGATGTAACAAATCTGCGCTCCTCATTCGCGATCACGCAGGAGCCGCCTGATGATCTTGCCGGTCGTGGTGAGCGGCAGGCTCTCCTCGTAAGAAATCTCGCGCGGATATTCGTGGGCGGCGAGGCGGGTGCGCACATGCTCGGTGATCTCGCCCGAAAGCGCTTCGGAGGGCTCGTAGCCATCGTTGAGCACAATGAACGCCTTGACGATTTCGGTCCGGTCGGGATCCGGTTTGCCGATCACGGCGGCCAGCGATACGGCCGGATGCCCGATCAGACAATCCTCGATTTCACCCGGTCCGATGCGGTAGCCCGAAGATGTGATGACATCGTCGTCGCGGCCGACGAAGTGAAAGTACCCGTCTTCGTCCCGGAAGCCCTGATCGCCGGTGAGCAGCCAGTCGCCGATATATTTCTCCCGGGTGGCGTCGGGCCGGCCCCAGTATTCAAGGAACATTACCGGATTGGGACGTTGTACCGCGATCTGGCCGGTTTCGCCGGTGGCCACCGGCTGGCCGACCTCATCGATCACGGCGACCGTGTGGCCGGGGACCGCCTTGCCGATGGACCCGGCGCGCCAGACGCCGATCTCGGCGCAGGACCCGATCATCATGTTGCACTCGGTCTGTCCGTAGACCTCGTTGATCTTGATGCCGAGTTCCTTGCGGCTCCAGTCCTGCAGTTCCCTGCCGACCGCCTCGCCGCCGGAGAACAATGTGCGCAGGGCGAGATTGTAGCGCTTCGAGGGGGTGGGCACGGTGCGCATCATCTTGAGCGCCGTCGGGGCGATGAAGGCGTTGCGAATACCATGTTCGGCGATCAACGCGAAGGCGCGGTCGGGATCGAACTTGCCGAAACGGTGGGCGACCAGCGGAACACCGAAGTGAAACGACGAATAAAGCACGTTGAACAGGCCGCCCGCCCAGGCCCAGTCCGACGGCGTCCAGATCCGGTCGCCGGGCTGCGGAAAGAACTCGTGGGCAAACTGTACGCCGGGCATGTGGCCCAGCAACACCCGGTGCCCGTGAAGGGCGCCCTTGGGCGGGCCCGTGGTGCCGGAGGTGTAGACCATCACCGCGGGGTCGTCGGCGCAGGTGTCTTCCGGCGTGAAGTCTTCGCTTGCCGGCGCCATCGCGGCGTGCAGGTCTTCCGATCCGTCCGTGGCGCCGTCAATGGTGAACACGTATTCGAGATCGGGCAGCGCGTCGGCAATCTCGGTGATCTTGGACATGGACGCCCTTGTGGTGACGAGCACCCGGGCGCCGGAGTTCGACAGGCGATAGTGCAGGGCGTCGACGCCGAAGAGTTCGGCCACGGGCACGATGATGCCGGCAAGCTTATAGACCGCGATATGGGCGAGCGGCACTTCGGGCGCCTGCGGCATCAGCAGTGCGACGCGGTCGCCGCGCCCAATGCCGCGGTCGCGCAGCAGGTTGGCGAGCCTGTTGGATGCCGATCTGAATGCACCATAGCTAAAGTTTTCGGCGCTGCCATCCGGCCTGACGTTGATCAGCGCCAGGCGATCCGGCTCCCGGTCGGCCCACTTGTCGCACATGTCGACGCCGATGTTGTAGCGTTCGGGAACGTTCCAGCGAAACCGCTCGACGAGGTCTTGGTAGCTCATTTTGCCTGGAAGCATGCGTGCCGATCCCTGATTTGGACCGGCACAGTTCTACGGCCTTTGCCATAAGGTGCGCAATATGGGCTCGTCATACGGAATAGATCCGCCACACTCTTGCAAAATCATCGTCACATATGTGAAATGGCTTGTGATGATGCAGCGGTTTGTAGGGAACGGCGTCGCCGCATTTCTGGTCGGCATGGCCGTGGTGTTGTGGGGTTTGTGTGGAGTGATCGGCACGGACGGCACGGCGCTGGCACAGAGCACCACGCAGAAGACCAACCTTCCCAAGGAAAACGGCGGCACGCAGTGGACGATGAACTGTGCCGAACAGGAGAACGGTACGCCTGCCGATTGCCAGGTTTCGCAGGTCATGACGCTCAGGGAGACCGGGCAGCGGATCCTGATGGTCGTGGTCAAGAAGGACGCGGGGACCAGGGAGCCGCATGTCATGCTGGCACTGCCGCACAAAATTTATCTGCCGGCGGGCGTGATCGTGCAGGTCGACACCCAGGTGCCGCGGGAAATGGACATCGAGACCTGCGACCAGCGCGCCTGTTACGCAACCGGCATGGTGTCGAAGACATTCCAGAACTACATGCAGGGCGGCGAAGCGATGCATGTGACCTTCCAGAACCTGCTGCGCAAACCGGTCACGGTTTCAGTGCCGCTAAGAGGCTTCACTGAGGCCTACGGCAAGCTCAACTAGCTTTATTCTTTCCGGCTTCCAGAACCATCTCCGCGAATTCGGCAAATCCATAACCGCCCTCTGCCTGGGTGATCCAGCGCGGCGGGTGGGTCAGGGCCGATGCGAAGGGCGCGATGTTGGCGACGCCGACCGCGTGCGCGAAAAAGCCGAACATGGGTTCGTCGTTGGGCGAGTCCCCCAGAAAGGCGACTCTGTCGCAGCCGGCCGCCGGGTCCCATTCGAAGACCTCTTCGAGGAACCGTTGGGTCATCGACAGCTTGTCGTAGTCGCCGAACCAGCCATTGACGTGGATCGAGCTGATCTTGGCGACAGCGCCGGCGTCCTGGAAAAGCTGCACGATGGCGGCGATGGCGCTGTCCGGGAGCCGTTCAACGTCTTCGCAGAAGTCGATTGCGAGATCCGCCTCACGGTAGGCCTGATCGGCGGATATCGCGGCACCGGGGATCTGTCCGATGATGCGGGTGGCAAGAGCGTCGAGAGCGGTGCGGTCGGCCCCGCGCTGGTCGGCGCTGCGCCAGTATCTGCGCTCCATTGCCCGGCGCTCATGGTCGTAGCGGAAGAAGAATGCGCCGTTCTCGCCGACAATGCCGTCGACCGGCCACATGCGGGCGATGTGGTCGCACCAACCGGCGGGGCGGCCGGTTACGGGCACGATCTTCAGTCCCGCGAGATGCAGCCGCTCAAGCGCCGAATAGGCGACCGCGGGCAGCCGTCCATCGTGGGTCAGGGTGTCGTCGATATCACACAGGATGATCTCAAGGCGCTGCAGGTCGACAGCCGGAAATTCGGAAATCGGCCGCATGTCGTTATGCCGCCATCCTGATTTCCGAAATGCGGCCGAGGGCCTGCGCCAGCGCCGTGCCGATCGCGTCGAAATGACCTTCGAGCGGCGTATCGGTACCCGTTCTGGCATCCGACTCCAGCGCTTCGCAGGCGTCCCCGACGCGGCGGGCGCCGACATTGAAGCTCATGGATTTCAGGGCATGCGCGGCCTTGGCAATCTCATCGCGATTGCCGCCGGCGAGTTCGCGTTCGATGGTCTGGAGCGCGTCGGGTGCGTGCGCTTCATAGAGCCCGAAGACCCGCTCCAGGAGAGTGGCGCCGTCGTCGCCGGCCATATCGCCGAGCATTTCAAGAACCGCGCCATCGATGACCGGGGTGCCGTCCTGTGCCGGTTCCGGTGCTGCGGGCGCGGGCTCCGGGGCAGCCTCTTTAGCCGCCGTCGCCGTGGACGGTGCGCTGAGGACCGGCGCCTGCACCTTGCCGGGCAGCCACTCTTCGAAACAGGCGGCGAGCGCCTTCAGCGTAAACGGCTTGGTGACGCAGGCGTCCATGCCGGCGGTCTTCCACATGTCGACGGGGCCGCCGGCGACATGGGCGGTGAGAGCGATGATCGGCAGGCGGTTGCCGTCCGTTTCACGGGCGCGGATCGCCTGGGTCGCGGCGAAACCGTCCATCACCGGCATCGAGCAGTCCATCAGGACGAGATCATAGATGTTCACCTCGACCGCCTCGACCGCCGCCTGGCCGTCTGCGACCACATCGGGCTCCACATTCAGGCGGCCCAGAGCCTCGATGATGACCTCGCGGTTGACCGCGCTGTCGTCGGCGACCAGGACACGGGTGCCGGCGAAGCTCGGCAGGTCGGCCGCCGTGCTGGTCGCGCGCCGGGTCGCGTTGCGGCCGAGAGGTTCGCCCGCCACGAGCCGTGCGATGAGCGCCTCCATGGCATTGCGCGAAACCGGACGCATCAGGAGATCGTGGGCGCGGCCCGCGTCAAGGTGTTCGTCGGACGAGGCATCGCCCATCTCGCTGACGCAGACCAGGAACGGCCGCGCGCCGCCGGCAACCCGGGACACCTGCTGCGGCGCCAGGAAGATCGCATCGGCCCGCTGGCAGGCCTGCGGCGTCAGGCTTTCCGGCGCGACCTGCTGCACGGTGACGCCCTGGGCCTTGAGATAGCTGGCGATCACCACCGGGGTGATCGAACCATCGATGGCGATCAGGGCGTGGTTTATCCCTCCTGCAGGGGAGGCGCCGGTAACAGGGGCCTCCGCCGTGCTGCGTGTCGCCAGGGAGAAACTGAAGACCGAACCTTCGCCGGGCGCACTGGAGGCGCCGATCTCGCCGCCCATGGCATGCACGAGCCGCTTGCAGATGGCGAGACCCAGCCCGGTGCCGCCATATTTGCGCGTCGTCGACTGGTCGGCCTGCGAGAAGGCGGAAAAGATGGTGGCGATCTTGTCCTGCGGAATACCGATGCCGGTGTCCTTGACGCCGAACTCGAGGACGAGGTTGCCATCGTCCCCGGGCTGGACCGGGGCGGCGCGGCAGATGATGCAGACGTGACCCTTCTCGGTGAACTTGAGCGCATTGTTGACCAGGTTGCTCAGGACCTGGTTGAGACGCACCGGATCGGCCTCGATCCGGGCCGGCACGCCTTCGTCGACATAGCCCGCGAGATCGAGCCCCT
>JAJFHL010000031.1 GCA_021775615.1 Hyphomicrobiales bacterium | reverse complement strand
GAGAAGAACGGGACCCCCGCCTGCCCCGCCACCGCGCGGGCAAGAAGCGTCTTGCCGGTGCCGGGCGGGCCGACCAGTAGAATGCCTTTCGGGATATGCGCGCCGAGCCTGCCGTATTTCTCCTTGTCGGTCAGGAACGAGACGACCTCCTCAAGCTCCGCCTTGGCCTCGTCAACCCCTGCCACATCGTCGAAGGTGACGCCGGTTTCGGTCTCCACATAGACCTTGGCCTTGCTCTTTCCGACATTCATCATGCCGCCGAAACCCTGCTTCTCGGCGATCCGGCGGAAGACGAACATCCACAAGGCAAAGAACAGCGCGACCGGAACGATCCACGAGAGAAGGTCGCGCAGGAACGTGCTTTCCTGGCGGCCGGAGAACGAAACGCCGGATTTCTCCAGCTCTTCTGCCAGACCGGGCTCCACCCGGTTGGTGACGAACTGAGTGCGTCCGTTGCTCGGCTCGGAGAATGTGCCCCTCAGGGAGTTCTCCATCACCACAACCTCGGAGATTTCGCCGCTGCGCAGTTTTTTCAGAAACTCGCTGTAGGGCAGTTGCTCCACCGTCTGGCTCGAAACGAACCAGCTCTGGATCAGCATGACCGCAATCATCGCCGCGGCGAAATAGAACAGATTGAATTGGTTCTTCTTGTCCATGCGGGCACCCTTCGCAAGAGACGTGAGACACAGGATTTCAGCCAACACTTTAACGCTCACCATGCACCGCACATTGATACGGGTCAAATGACTGCGCCCCCCCCGGTCGAGCGGTCACAAAATTCAACGAGACGTTCAATTCATTTGAATTGCATGTGCCCTGGACGGCTCAATATGATCACAGGGCCGAAACGCGTTCCGGCCCATACACCATGCATGCGCCGGTATGGAGGCTGCCCGATGAATGAGCGTTTCAATCCAATCTCCGGCCGCGGGCCCGATGCAGGCCTGTTTGACCCGGTGGCCGAACACTCTCACACCCTGCCGGCGGACTGGTACTACGATCCGGGCATCTACCGGCGCGAGCACGAGGCGATCTTCTACAGAACCTGGAACTATCAGTGCCATATGTCGGACATTCCCGATCCGGGCGACTATTGTGCCGGTCGCGTCGCCGATCAGGACATCTTCATGATCCGCGGCGACGATGGCGAAATCCGCGCCTTCTACAATGTCTGCAGCCACCGCGCCCACCCGCTGCTCGAAGGCCACGGCAACACACGCCTCATCGTCTGTCCCTATCACCAGTGGTGCTACCGTTCCGATGGTTGTTTCCATGGCGCCCGCGGCCGCGACACGTTGAAGAAATGGATCCCGGACAACGCCGACCTCAAGCCGGTGCGCGCCGAAGTCTATGGCGGGCTCGTTTTCGTCAATCTCGATCCGGACGCGGCCCCGCTCATGGACCAGGCCGGCAAGCTTCTCGGCGACCTGCGCGCCACCTGCCCCGGCATGGACGACCTGGTCCGCGCCGAGCGCTGGGAAATCGACGTCGCGGCCAACTGGAAAACCGTCATCGACAACAACCACGAGTGCTACCACTGCGCCGTCAACCACCCCTCCCTCATGGAACTGGTCGACTATGAGAGCAAGGCCAGATGGAGCGACGACGGCATCACGTTTTCCCACGGCGCCGAGAACAAGAGCCTCGACAACACGGCCTATGCGGTGGATCCGGACGCTGCCACCCAGGCGTCCATGTACGGCTATATCTGGCCAACGACGATCCCGCTGATGTTTCCCGGATCGCCGAGCCTCGCCCTCTTCCAGGTCATCCCGACCGGGCCGGAAACGACGCGGGAGCGTTGGGATTTCTACTTTGCGTCACGAGACCCAAGCCCCCAGGAACGCGGCTTCATGGACTACATCAAGACGGTCCTTGTGAAGGAAGACACGGGCCTGTGCGAAAACGTCCAGCGCGGCCTGCATTCGCGCGGCTATCGCCAGGGCCGCTTCGTCGTCGACCACGCCCATCCCGAATTCTCTGAACACCATGTGCACTTCTTCCAGAAGTTCGTGCACGATGCGTTGACGGAGTAGCAACCGCGCGCAGGTTTGGTGAATTCGCCGCGCACTGGTATCCTTCACGGCACCTTGTGCACGTTGACCAACCGACTGGAGCGCGAACCATGAGAAAACCTCCCAGGCCCGAGAGCTTCGAGAAGTTCTACTACACCAAAGTCGGCCTCGGCGAGGCTTGTGGCTGCGCGGAAAAGATCATTGATGTCTATGAGTTCAACCGGCTCGCCGGGCAGCATCCGGCGAACGGCGGAATTCGCAGCGGCGGTTTCAGGAAACTGCTCAAGAGGATCGGCGAGAGGTTAGGGCTTGGCGGCGCGCGCGCCTAGACCCTTTCATCTTTATACGGAAACGTTTGATGGAGCCAAACCGGTTCGCCCGGCAAGGCGCGGTGCGCAGCGCGATGTGGTGCATCGGGCAAGCGCTGCAACGCTGCCGGCGAGCCGGTTTGGCCCACCGAAGGCCGGATTTTCACGCCTCCTGACTGCGTTACGGCCCCC
>JAJFHL010000004.1 GCA_021775615.1 Hyphomicrobiales bacterium | reverse complement strand
CGGCATCGGCATCGACGCCGCTCAACGTCGCAACTGTCGTCCCAGCCGCAGCGTTCTCATCGACCGCCCCACCCATCAGGGTGATATCCGTCGGATCTTCATCAAACAGGTCGTTGACCGTCAGCGTGATCACTTCGGAATAGGTGCTGCCGCCGGCGTCGGTCACCTGGACGGTGATGTCGTGGGACTGACCGGTCTCGAAATCGATGGTTGCTCCGGACGCGACGCGCACCTCATTGCCGACGATCTCGAAGAAGCCGGATGGATCGGAGGTGATGGCGTAGGTGAAGCTGTCGCCGGCATCTGCATCAACGCTTGAGAGCGTCGCCACAGTCGTGCCAGCAGCGGCGTTCTCATCGACCGCCCCTCCCGTCAGAGTGATATCCGTCGGGTCTTCGTCGAACAGGTCGTTGACCGTCAGGGTGATGACTTCGGAATGAGTATTGCCGCCGGCGTCGGTCACCTCAACAGTGATGTCGTGGCTCTGATCGCCCTCGAAGTCGATGGTTGCTCCGGATGCAACACGCACTTCGTTGCCGACGATCTCGAAGAAGCCGGACGGATCGTTGGTGATGGCGTAGGTGAACGTGTCACCCGCTTCGGGATCGATCGCGGAGAGCGTGGCGACCACATTTCCCGCTGTTGAATTCTCATCGACGCCACCGCCGGTCAAGACGATGTCGGTCGGCCCTAAGTCATTGGTGTCATTTACATTTATTGTGACAGTTTCAGCGTAGGTGTTGCCGCCTGCATCGGTCACCTCAATGGTGACGTCGTGGTTTTGGTCGGTCTCGAAATCAATGGTTGCTCCGGCCGCCACGCGCACCTCGTTGCCTACGATTTCGAAGAAGCCGGACGGGTCGGAGGTGATGGCGTAGGTGAAGCTGTCGCCGGCATCGGCATCAACAGCGGTCAATGTGGCGACGGTCGTGCCGAACCCGGCATTCTCCGCCACCGAGCCGCCGGTCAGCGTAACGCCGGTCGGATCTTCATCGAAGAGATCGTTGACGGTCAGCGTGATGACTTCCGAATAGGTGTTGCCGCCGGCATCGGTCACCTGGACCGTGATGTCGTGGCTGGCATCACTCTCGAAGTCGATGGTTGCTCCGGATGCAACACGCACCTCGTTGCCGGCAATCTCGAAGAATCCGGACAGATCGTTGGTGATCGCATAGGTGTGGCTGTCGCCATTGTCCGCATCGATGGTGCTCAGTGTCGCGACTGTGGTGCCGGCTGCGGCGTTTTCATCGACCTGCCCTCCGGCGGCCGAAATGTCCGTCGGGTCTTCGTCCGTCAGGTCATTGACGCTGATTGCAATCGCCTCTTCGTAGGCGTTCCCCGACGCATCGGTGACCCGCAGGACCAGGTTGTGCAGCGCCGTGTCCTCAAAGTCGATGTTCGCGCCGGCACGCACGACGATCTGATCGCCGATGATTTCGAATTGCGCGGATCCACCGACGATCTCGAAGGTAAATGTGTCGCCGGGATCAGGGTCGATCACGCCGAGTGTGGCGACCACCTTCCCGCCTGCCGCATTCTCGTCAACGTCGCCGCCGGCCACAATGATGTCGGTAGGCCCGTCGGACGGACCGGTGCCACCGTCTTCGTCGACCGGCGTTCCTCCGCTGCCACCATCGCCGCCATCGCCGCCCTCTCCGGGGGACGGTGCATCCGATGACGGACCACTCTCGCCGGGACCGACCGGCTGTGCAGCCGCTGTGGCGAGCGGAGCGGCCGGATCGCTGGTGAATGCATCATGTCCGCCTGAGGTCGCCGGTGACTCCGTTGCGGTGCTTTCCGCGGCCAATCCGTTGGAATGGGTGGATTCGGAAACCATCTCGCCGGACCGGCGCGACCGCGCATCCGGCACAGTCTGAGCTCCCCGTCCCGGCTGGTCGCCGGATTGCGGCGTGTCCGCCGCATGGGGCATGGAGGACTCGGTATGGTCACCGTGACTTCCCTCGACCGGGATGGGATCAACGAAAGTGCGAGAGCCGTAATGCAGATTTGGATTGGCCACATCCTCGGCGCCCGCATTGTTGCCGTGCAGGGCATAATCGTTTGCGCGAAGCACTTCCTTGTCGGTCTGAGATGCAGAAGCCGTGTTTGAGCCCGCCGCGCCATGCGGCAGGGGTTTGCCCGCAACCGGCTGGCTGGATGGTGGTGTTTCGACCTTGTCGGACATCGCCGCGTCGCCTCTCAACCAATCGTCTTGGCCGTACTGGAACTCTTCCGGCACGCTACAGGTGGTCGATTGTGCAGCTTTAGCCTTAACTTCGGCTTGTTTCCGCCAGGGAAACTGGACGCTTAGTTAATCATTCGTATCCGTGCGCATGGGCACCAACACGGCCCGAGTTCACGACGATCCGAGCCCTTGAGCCCGCAACATGGTTAACCAATGGCTAATGAAATTATCCTATTGAAAAGGCTGAGGGATTGTGACTTCCAGCGAGTTGGAGCCAAAGTCTTGCGGGACAGCGAAAAGCCTGAAGGAGAGGTGGGCGAAGAGAGCATCGACGCCTTGCTGGACAAGCTGCGAGGCGCCTATGACACCTCGACCACTTCCGCATCGGGGGAAGACCCGCAAGACCCGGCTCTGAACACCGGAACCCAATCGGCGATGGCGATGAGGGCCGCCATGGCAGAGGCGGCAGGTTCTGCCCTCTCCCCGGGCGGATCACTCGAACCGCGGGTGTCCGTCACAACCGCCCGGCCGGTCGGCGCCACTGCGGCCGAGGATGGCGCGGCGCCCGGCGAAACGGCGCCGCGAAGTTCCACCACCCAGCCACGGGACACCGGTGGCGACGACAAACTGTTCCAGCGCCTGCGCCGTGCGCAGAAGGAGGGCGGCGATCACACGTCGGCGCCAAGCCTGCCGATCGCCATCTACATCAGTTCGTTTTTCATCAATTTGCTCGCCCTGGCACTGCCCCTGGTCATCCTTCAGGTCTATGACCGGATTCTGCCCAATCAGGCGACCGCCACGCTGTCGCTTCTGGCTGTTGGGCTGGTCGGCGTCCTGGTCGTTGACACCGCCATGAAGATCGCGCGCGCATACATGGTCGGATGGGTCACCGCGCATCACGAATATTGCGTCTCCATGGAGGCGGTCACCCGGATGTTGAACACGTCGAGCAGCCAGATCGAGGCGGATGCGCCTTCCGTGCATCTCGACCGTCTCCATGCAATCGACGCAATGCGCGAATTCTATGGCGGCCAGTCGCGACTGTTGCTGCTCGACCTGCCATTCGTCCTGATATTTCTTGGGCTTATGGCATTCATCGGCGGTTACATCGTGATCGTTCCCATCGTTCTGTTCCTCCTTCTGGGCTCAATCTCCGTGATCCGCGGCAACGCCCTGCGCGCGGTGCTGCAGAACCGAGCGGAGCATGACGACAGACGATATGACTTCATAATCGAAAGCCTCATCGGCATCGAAACCATCAAGACGATGGCGATGGAGCCGCAAATCCAGCGGCGCTTCGAAAGGCTGCAGAAGATCGGCGCAACCGCAAGTCACGATACCATCCTGCTTGGCAACGAGGTCCAGATCGTCGGCACCTTGTTTTCCAACCTGGCAATGATCTTCGTGGTCACCGTCGGAGCGTTCATGGTGATTCACGGGCAGCTCACCATGGGGACGCTCGCGGCCTGCACCCTGCTTTCGGGACGAACCATCCAGCCTCTGCTGAAAGGTCTTGGCCTGTGGACCCAGATGCAGCGACTGGCAGTTGCCCGCGAGCGGATCACGAAACTCTTTGACATCAAGACGCTGGACCGCAAACCGACCGTCTCCATTGCGCAGCTCGACGGAGCCATCACCATATCGGGCGTCAGTTTTGCCTACGGGCCGGACAAGTCCCTGATATTGAAGAATGTCAATCTTGACGTCGCACCCGGCGAGATGATCGGTCTGCGCGGCGGCGACGGATCGGGCAAGTCCACCCTCATCAACCTGATTCGCGGCGAACTTCAGCCGACCACCGGGCAGATCCTCCTGGACACCCTCGATCCCTCGCTTGTGGAGCGGTCGTCAATTGGCGACTGGATGGCCTATGTGCCGAAGGACGCCGCGATGTTCCACGGGACGATCCTGGAAAACATCACCATGTTCCGAGGCGGCGAAGCCATCGACAATGCCCGCGAGGCAGCGCAGCTGATTGGTCTCGAAGCCGATATCCACCGCTTGCCGGCCGGCTACGACATGGTGCTGAGCGAAGGCATTACGGAGGAACTTCCCACCGGCCTCATGCAGCGCATCGTCATTGCGCGGGCCTTGGCCCGCAAGCCGAAGATCCTTCTGTTCGACGAGGCAAACACCAGCCTCGACAGCGGGTCCGACGCTTTGCTGCGGCAGGGACTGGAGCAGCTCCGCGGCCATACGACGGTGCTGCTGGTGAGCTTGCGCCCTTCGATGTTGCGCATGGCCTCGCGGGTTTTCTCTCTGCTCGACGGGCAGCTCTACGATGTGACCGTCGAATATCAGCAGAACGCTTCTGCGACCTGGGAACCGGCCGATGCGCCGGCGCCCGCCAAGGAGGCGTCATGATCCGGAGCGCCTCGGATTTCTCCAACCTGTCGCAAATCCTCGGCGGATCCCGCCGGGCGCGCAAACATATTGACCCGTCCGGTTCGGCGGCGGCCACTCCCCTGAAGGGGAACACTTTCGGGCGCTGCCTGAAACCCCTGCTTGACGCCCTGGGCTGGCGCGGCGAGGAGCGCCATCTGCTGGAGTCCCTGCCCCATTTCGACAATGTCGACGATATCGAAACCCTGCGGTCTGTGCTCGCCCGCATGAACTATGAGACGACATCGAGACGGGCGAAACTCTCAGAGCTGACGGACCACCGCTTGCCGTGCCTGTTCACGCCGGATGACGGTGCGAGCGTTCTCGTGGTCTTGTCGCGTGACGAAGGCCGCATACTGGTGTTCGACAGCACGACCGGCGAGCAGTCCTGGATCACCGATACTTCAACGGCCGGCACAGCCTACCTGGTCAGTGAAATCGACCTGGAGAAGCAGCGCACTGACATCATGAAACACGGTTGGGTGTCGGTGATACTCGGCCGCTTCCGGATCCTGCTGTGGCAGCTCCTGGGCATGACCTTCATCATCAACGCATTCGCCCTGGCGGTGCCGGTCTATATCATGAACGTCTATGACAAGGTGATCGGCACGCAGTCTCAAGCGTCCCTGCTCTATTTTCTCGCCGGCATCATGATCGTGGTCGTCGCAGAAGTCGCGCTGCGGGCCATTCGCGCCCGCGCCACGGCCTATCTCGGGGCCCGCTGCGAGGCGATACTGGGCGCCGCAGCGTTCCAGCAACTGCTTTACATGCCGATCAACATGACCGAACGCGCTCCGATCGGCGCCCAGATTACCCGCATAAAGCAGTTCGAGGGCATTCGCGACATTTTCACCGGCACGGTCGCCAACACCGTGCTCGACATGCCGTTCATGATCGTCTTTCTGGCAGCCATTATCATGATCGGCGGGCATGTGGCCTGGGTTCCCGTCTCCCTCATCGTCGTCTACGCGATCATGGCGGCCATAACGATCCCACTCACCCGGCACCAAATTTCCAGCACAGGCGAGGTGCGCGGCAAGCAACAGAACTTTCTGATTGAGCTGATATCCCGGCACCGCACGATTCGCAGCAATGGAGCGGAACACATCTGGCTGCAGCGGTACCGCCAGCTTGCCGGCGACTCCGTGATCCGGCATTTCCGTTCGCAACAGCTCAACATCGTGATTCAGACCCTGTCCCAGAGCCTGGTGACCCTGTCCGGCGTCGCAACATTGTGGATCGGCACCCTCCTGGTCCTGCAGGAAGCCATGTCGCTCGGCGCCCTGATTGCGGCAATGGCTCTGGTATGGCGCGTGCTGGCGCCGATCAACTCGGCGTTTCTCAGTCTGAACCGGTTGAGCCAGGTGCTACAGACATTCAAGCAAATCAACGCCTTGCTGCGGCTCAATGTGGAACGCGTTCCCGGGCAGGTGCCTTCGTTCTATCGCGCGTTCAAGGGCGCCGTGACCGTCGCCAGACTGGGGTTCCGCTATGCGCCGCGGTCCGAGCCCGCCCTTATGGGGACCACAATCGACATTCCAGCCGGACAGGTCGTCGTGATCGCCGGACCGAGCGGCGCCGGCAAATCCACGCTGCTGAAAATCATGGCCGGCCTGTATCCTCCCCAGGCAGGGGCGGTCCAGATCGACGGTCTGGACGTGCGCCAGCTCGACCCGGGCGAGCTGCGCCAGGCCATCGCCTATGTGCCGCAGAAGGTTACGCTCTTCCATGGGACCGTGGACCAGAACATCCGGCTGGCCCATCCGACGGCGAGCGACGAGGATATTGAACGAGCCTGCCGGGAGGCACGGGTTTTCGATTATGCCGAAGCGCTTCCCGAAGGCCGCAACACCAGGCTGAACACCGATGCTCAGCGGGTGATGCCGGGTGCGCTGAAACAGCGGCTGCTGCTGGCGCGCGCATTCGTGAAGCAGGCTCCGATATTTCTTCTGGACGAACCGGCCAGCGGTCTCGACGAGTCCGGCGAAGAGGGTCTCTTGGAGAAAATCGAAGCGCTGCGCGGCGCCGCGACAATCGTCATGGTGAGTCATCGTCCGAGCCATATGCGTCTCGCCGACAGGATTATCTACATGGAGTTCGGCCAGGTGGTCCACGACGGGCGTCCAGAGCAGGTGCTGCCGCTGATAGTTAACAAATAGCCATCTGCGGCCGCATGGCGGCCTTAGCACTCGATTAAGCATGCAGCGCTAGTGTCTTAGCGAGAATTACCGTGTTCCGGTGTTTGTTGTGTGAGCGTGAATGGTTGCCCGAGGGAGTAGGAACGACACTCTGCCTCGCCGGCTGACACTGCCTTTCAATCTTGAAGAAGGCAGGGTGCCGGGCATTTCGTCGTGGCTCCTTTATGTCGCAACCGGATTCATCGTGGCCTGTATCATATGGGCTTCGATCACGGAAATCCGCGAACTGGCGGTGGCGTCCGGACAGTTGGAGCCGGCCGGTTCGGTTCAGGTGGTGCAACACCTGGAAGGCGGCATCGTTTCGGAAATCCTGGTCCAGGAAGGGCAGATCGTCGAAGCCGGCGCGCTCATGGTGCGGCTGCAGCCGACGGCGGCAAATTCGGACCTGGCTCAGCTCAGCATTCGTTCGGCGGGCCTGCAACTGAGCATCGAGCGGTACACCGCCGCGCTGGAGGGCCGGCTTCCCGATTTCGGTGACCTCGGCACCCGGTTTGCCGCCCTGGCGAAAGACCAGCGCCAAGCCTTCGCGGCGGAGCGCGAGAAACAGTCCCAGACCAGGGACGCGATGATCGCGCGCGTCGAACAGAAGCTGGCCGAGGTGCAGGCACTGCATTCCGAAACGGAAAGCCTCGACCGCCAGTTGGCGATTGACCTGGAGCAACTGGAGATCCGCAAGCAGTTGCGGGAACAGGGCTTCGCCTCGAAGGCCACCGTTCTTGAAGCCAGGCGCGCCTATGAGCGCACCAACAGCGACCTGATCTCGACACGCGGCCGTTTGCACAGCGCACAGGAAGGCCTCAACGAGGCCCGGATAAACCTTCTCGAGGCGGAAGCCGAATTCAACAATCGCATGACGGAAGAGCGGACGCGCGCCTCTTCGGAAATGGCGGAGCTCACGGAATCAATCGCCAAGCAGAAGGATCGGGTCCGCCGTCTGCTGGTGCGCGCGCCGGCCAAAGGCATCGTCCAGGAACTGGTGCCAAAGGCTCTTGGCCAGGTGATGCAGCCCGGCGAGCTGATCGCCCGGGTTGTGCCGATGGGCGAAGAGCTTGTCGCGGAGGTGCGCATCGAGCCGAAGGATATCGGCCATGTAAGCATCGGCGATCCGGCCAATATCAAGATCACAACCTTCGATCCCGCCCGGTTCGGCGCCATCAACGGCGAGGTTAAAAAGATCTCTGCCAGCACCTTCCAGACGCCGGAGGGCAATCCCTATTACAAGGCGATCATCACCCTGGAGAAAAACTTCGTTCACTCGGCCGGACGGCGCCACACGGTGCTTCCGGGCATGATCGTCAATGCCGAGATCGTCACCGGATCGAAATCGCTTACGCGCTATCTCCTGAAACCGATATACCGGACCCTGGACATCGCCTTCACGGAGCGCTGACGCGGGTCAGACCCTTTCATCTTTATACGGAATCGCTTTGACCGGATTTTCACGTCTGCTGACCAGGCACGGGTCCCGCCGTGGACTTGCCGTCCACAAGGGGGCCGTAACGCCGTCAGGAGACCTGAAAATCCGGCCTTCGGTGGGCCGAACCGGCTCGCCGGCAGCGTTGCGGCGCTTGCCCGATGCACCACATCGCGCTTCGCACCGCGCCTTGCCGGGCGAACCGGTTTGGCTCCATCAAACGTTTCCGTA
>JAJFHL010000300.1 GCA_021775615.1 Hyphomicrobiales bacterium | reverse complement strand
GGTTGATGGTGCAGGCGATACACTCGGTCATGGCGAAAGCTTCGATCACATAGATGCCGAATCGCCGTTCGGCCTCCTCGATCTGCGCCACGGAGGCGCCGCCTCCGACAGCGACTTTCAACGTGGAATGTGCCGGTGCATCCTCTCCTTTCAGCAAGAGGCCGAGTATGGCGCCGAGATGACACAGGTAGGTTGCCCCAGACACTTCGACATCTTTCCAAAATCTGGAGACCGAGAAGTCCGGTGCCACAACCATGGCGCCTCCGGTATGGAGCAGGATCGATGCGATGTAGATGGCGTCGATGTGGAACATCGGCGTCGCATAGAGCCAGCGATCATCAGGCCCGATGCCGATGAGGCCGACATGGCGCTCGCCGGTGTGGACTTCATAGGCATGGGAAAGTTCAACCGCTTTGGAGCGTCCCGTCGTTCCCGACGTAAAGACGATCCGGCAGGGATCGCCTGGCTTGAGGTCGATCCGGCGACGCGCTTCCCAGGGCTGCGGCCGGGATGTCAGATCCGCCAGTTCACCATCCGTGATGCGCTCGATCGCAGGGCCGCTTCCGATCGCCCCGTCCAGATTGGCCAGGAAACGCTCTTCGACCACGATGGCACGGGGTTCAGCAAGCTCCAGCATGTGCTTGAGGACGGGTCCGCGATGATTGCCGTTCAGCGCCACCTCCACAAGACCGGCGCAGGACAGCGCATAGCGCAACACGAAATAGCCCGCGCCGTTGCCGGCCATCACCGCGATATGGTCTCCAGGCCGATAGCGCTCAAGCAACCGCGCAGCAGCCCCGGCAACCAGGTCGAGAAACGCGCCATACGTAAACTCACGGCCGCTCGCCACATCAAACAGAACCGGACGCGCCTCACCCAGCAGGCGTGACCGCTCCAGAAGGTCCGGCACGGTTCTCGCGTTGTAGTCCTGCGGGCCAAGATATGACCCGGGCATCGGTTTGCCGGAAAGGTTCAAAACGTTGTCAGACTTGATAGAGTTGGATCAGGTTTCCACACGTGTCATCGAGAATCGCAACGGTGGCCGTGTCCACACTGGCGGGCTCCGACACGAAGCGAACCCCGGCAGCCTTTAACCGCTCGTACTCATGGTGAACATCATCAACGGCCAACGCGGTCAGAGGGATGCCATCCTGGTAAAGAGCCTGCTGGTAGACGCGTGACGCCGGATGACCCGTGGGCTCAAGCAGAAGTTCTGTTCCGTCCGCCTCACCAGCCGACACGACAGTCAGCCAATTCACTTCGCCCATGGGGATGTCTTGTTTGACAATCAGTCCCAGGACGTTGGTGTAAAATTCGCGGGCCTTGCGTTGATCATCGACGAGCACGCTCGCAAGCTTGATCTTGATCATTAAAGTGTTCTCCATCCGGCACGTGAATACCGCAACCTCCATGGTCGCTGCATCAAGGCGGGGCTATATTTCGAGGAAAGACCGAAGCCTCAGCAACGCATCGTCCCACTGTTCGGATGCCCGGTCGAGATAAGTTCTCGCCTGCTGCAACGTACCGGGTTGGAGCGCGTACCGGGTTTCACGGCCCACTCGTTCTTTGCTAACGACGCGAGCGCGCTCCATGACGGTCAGGTGCTTGCTGACACCCTGCCTCGAAATACCGGTGCCCTGCGTCAGTTGCGTGATGGAATGCGACTCTCCGTCACAAAGGCGAGCGAGAAGTGAAAGACGGTTCGCATCGCCCAAAGCTGCGAAAACCTGCGCCACACCGGCGGTCGTGACGTCAGTCTGATTGGGCGACATGAGCGGCAATATTGTTGGCCTGAACGTCCCAGCCTTGCGTATTGTCACGCAGAACTTCAAGGCGTCGGGGGTCAGACAACGCTTCGAAGCCGGACTCGACGATCGTCAGCCGCGTTCCCTCCGGGATCGCTTCCAGACGGAACTCAACCAGCATTGTTGGCTGTAGGGAGATCTCTACGCCTGAACTTTCGTCGAAGTCATGCCATCTGAATGAGAAGAGACTTTCGTGGTCCATGCGCTCCACCACAGCCCGCCACGGACAGTTTTCGTATCCCGGATACGTCATGCGGCCTGTCGAAATCGCGCCCGGCTCAAATGGGCCGTCCAAACTTACGCGAAACCATTCTCCAAACTCTCGGTGGTCCGTCAACGCACGCCACACTCTTGAGAGCGGTGCGTTCAGCTCCGCTACCTTCACAATACTATCAGACATATACGCAACCTCCTGGTTGCTTTTCAATATACCGTGACGGCAAAAATACCGCAACCGATCAGTTGCCTTTTACATAACGCGTCTGAGTTGCTGCCTGCCTCCCCAGACGTGGACGCGCACTCTCAGGCAATGAACACTGATCAGAATTCGAAGCTCGGCAGCGAGTCGAACGCCTCTTTCAACGCCTCGCCCCAGCCGGAGGAAATCTGCTGGAAATATGGATCGCCGGCCTCAATACGTTTCTCGCGGCCGATCTTGAGCGACCCGGCTTCATAGACTTGAAGATCGAACGGCAGGCCGACCGAAAGGTTCGCCTTGAGTGTGGAGTCGAACGACAACATCAGGAGCTTGACCGCATCCTCAAAGCTAAGGTCGGGAGCGTAGGCCCGCACCAGGATCGGGCGGCCGTATTTGGTTTCTCCGATCTGAAAGAACGGTGTGTCTGATGACGCCTCGATGAAATTGCCTTCCGGATAGATCAGAAACAATCGGGGCTCGCTTTCCTGGATCTGGCCGCCGACGATGATGCTGGCATTGAACGCATCGGCCGCCTGACCCTCGCCTTCATTTGACGCAATCACGTCGCGCAGCGTCTCGCCGACAAGCTGCGCCACCTGGAACATCGACGGCACTTCGAGGATCGAAGGATTGCGATCGGCAGGCGCCTTGGTGCGCTCGTCCAGAATGCTGGCGACGGCCTGGGTGGTCGCCAGATTGCCCGCGGTCATCAGCGTGACGACACGTTCGCCTTCGGTGACCCAGGTGAACATCTTCCTGAACTTGGAGACATTGTCGACGCCCGCGTTGGTGCGCGTGTCAGACATGAACACGAGGCCCGAGTTCAGTTTCAATCCAACGCAATAGGTCATAGGGGGAAAAGCCGGTTCAAAGGTGTTTTCGCCGATTGTAGAACCCGCAAACCGATGTGCAAGTGTGCGATTGCGCCACTGGCCCGAAATCGCACGCCACTTTCACTTGCCGTAGTGCGCCTTGAAGTAGCGCCGCGAAAACTTGCCGCCGACCTGGTCACGTTCCCGTGCTGCCTTAGAGCGCTTTGACGGACTGCCATAACCGCCCGCCCCCGGTGTCTCCACCGCGATGGTATCGCCCGGCGCTAGATCGATATCGGAGGGCTTGTCCGCAAGACGCTTTGGCCTGAAGCCCTGTCGCTGCACCACAAAGCGCCCAGACGCCCCTGCACTGCCGCCGAACAGGCCCCAGGGCTGGTTGCGGAACCGCTCGCCTGCTCCGTTGAAGTTGGTCACATGGCCGACGGGTCCGATCACCCGGCGCAGGCCCATGCCGCCGCGATGCTTGCCTGCGCCACCTGAGTCCTCCACCAGGGAGTAGGATTCCACAAACAGGGGATATTCGGTCTCGATCGCCTCCACCGGCAGGTTCGACGTGTTGGTGATATGCACCTGCACACCGTCGCGGCCGTCCTTTGTGGCGCGACCGCCCATGCCGCCGCCGAGGGTCTCGAGATAGACATACTGCCGGCCGGTCCGCGGATCTGTGCCGGAGAAGACGGCGGTCGTGTTGGCGCCGTTGGCGGCGGCCACGGAGGCGTCCGGGCAGGCCTTCGACAGCGCCCCAATCACCACGTCGATGATGCGCTGTGATGTGTTGGCCCGCGCCGCCACGGGCGCCGGGAACACCGCGTTCACCAGCGAGCCGCGCTCGGCCAGGATGTCGGGCACGTCCAGCACGCCCTGATTGTTCGGAACGTCGGGATCGAGCAGGGCCTTCAGCGAATAGCAGACCGCCGCCTGGGTGGCGTTGAAAGTGATATTGATGTTGCCGCGCACTTGGCGGCTGGTTCCCGAAAAGTCGAACTTCGCCTTGTCGCCTTTGACGGTGACTTTCAACCGGATCGGAACGTCGACCGTGCCGAGGCCGTCATCATCCATCACGTCTTCGAAGCTGTATTCGCCGTCCGGCACCGCCTTGAGCGCCGCGCGCATGCGCTTGGCCGTGCGTGTGACGATCTCGGAAAAGGCTTCTGTGAGAACATTTGTACCGTGACGTCCCAGCAGTTCCTTCAAACGCGAGACACCAAGCCTGCAGGCGGCGACCTGGGCGTAATAGTCGCCGCGCCGCTCCTCCATGACCCGCACATTAAGAAGCAGGAGGTCGAAGATGTCGCTCTGCAGCTCGCCCCGGCGGAACAGCTTGATCACCGGCACGCGCAGGCCTTCCTGGTAGATCTCCGACATGCCGCCCGCCATGGAGCCCGGCACCATGCCGCCCATATCGGCGTGGTGGGCGATGTTGCACATGAACCCAACCAGCGCACCGTCATGGAACACCGGGGTGGCCATGTTGATGTCGGGAAGATGGGTGCCGCCGGCCACGTGCGGATCGTTGGCAATGAAGATGTCGCCCTCGTGGATGTCGCCGTCATACTTGGCGAGCAGATATTCCATCAGGCCGACCATCGAGGCGATATGGATCGGCAGGCTGTCGGCCGCCTGCACGATGAGCCGGCCTTTTGCGTCGCAGATGGCGGTGGAATGATCGCGCCGTTCCTTGATGTTGGTGGAGTAGGCGCTCTTCATCAGGGCAACGAAGGATTCGTCCGCCGCGGACCGCAGGCCGTTGGCGATGATTTCCAGGGTGATCGGGTCGAGCGTCTTGGTCATGGGGAGACCTCAATCAGGAGGTTGCGGGCCGGATCGACACGCAAGGTATCGTCGGGGAACAGAACCGTAGTGGAGTCGAGCTGTTGGATGATTGCGGGCCCGACGATCTTCTGGCCGACGGCAAGCGTCACACGGTCATAGACCGGCGTCTTCTTCGGACCGCCGGCTGAGTAATGAACCGGCCGCGTTCCGGTCGGCTTGCCCGGCGAACCCCGCTTGGCCGATGCGGGAGGCACGGGATAACTCAATGCGCCGCGCGCGGTGAGCCGGGCATTGATGATCTCAACCGGATCATCCGGATTGAAGAACCCGTAATACTGCTCGTGCGCCCCGAAGAAGGCCTGGCTCAGCGCATCGAGCGGCAGCAGATCGGGGACCTTGTCTCCCTCGGCCCGGCCGGCCGGCACCGGCAGCTCGAAGTTCTGGCCCACGTAGCGCATGTCCAGCACCAGTTCCACATTGCGGTCGGCTTTGGACACCCGCTCGCGCTTGAACCACGCGGCCGCATCGCGCATCATCTCGCGCAACGTCGCGCCCATGCTCTTCACGCCCCTGGCATCCAGCGGCATCCGGCGCGAGCGCACGAAGTCTTCCTTCAGGTCGGAGACGATAAGCCCCTGCGCGCACAGGATGCCCGGGCTTTCGGGCACCAGAATCTCTTTGATACCGAGATCGCGGGCGACATCACAGGCGTGCAGCGGACCGGCTCCGCCAAACGGCATCAGCACATAATCGCGCGGATCGTGACCACGTTCCACCGAGACGGTGCGGATCGCGCGCACCATGTTGGAGGTGACGATGTCGAGCACGCCAAGCGCTGTTTTTTCGGCCGTGAATCCGAGGCGCTTCGCCATCGGCGCGATGGCGCTCAGGGAGCGGTGGACATCGAGCCCCATGCGCCCGCCGATCAGCCCTTCGCCGCCGAGCCGCCCGAGGATCAGGTTGGCATCGGTCACGGTCGGCTCGGTGCCGCCGCGGCCATAGCAGGCAGGCCCCGGATCGGCGCCGGCGCTCTTCGGCCC
>JAJFHL010000299.1 GCA_021775615.1 Hyphomicrobiales bacterium | reverse complement strand
TCGGTGCCCTTCGCCGTTTCGGTCGGCTTCATTTTCGGGGTCGTTGGATACTTTTCGACACGGGCCGAACGGGTCATCATGCCGTGTCTCGATCTCCTGCAGACCGTGCCGGCCTTCGCCTACCTCCTGCCGATCCTCCTGTTGTTCGGTTTCGGAACCGTTGTCGGCCTGATCGCCAGTGTGCTGTTCGCGTTTCCGCCCATGGTGCGAAACACGATCCTGGGCCTGCGGCAGGTGCCGGCGGAAGTCAATGAATCGGGCCTCATGTCCGGGGCCACGCGATGGCAGCTCTTCTGGCTGGTGCAGGTGCCGACCGCGTCACGCCAGATCCTGCTCGGCGTCAACCAGACCACAATGGCGGCGCTCTCCATGGTGATTATCGCCTCGATCATCGGCGGCACCGCCGACATCGGCTGGGAGGTGCTCTCGACCATGCGCAAGGCGCAGTTCGGCGAAAGCGTGCTGGCCGGCATCGTGATCGCCCTCATCGCCATGGTGATGGACCGCATCACAGCCGGTCTTGCGACCAAGGACCGAGCAGAACTCGCCGACGATGTTTCTCTCGTCGAACGCTACCGCTACTGGCTGATTGGCGCCGGCACCGCACTCGTCCTGTTCGCTGCCGCCCAGGTGGTTCCCTTCCTCAAGGACTATCCCGAAGCCTGGGAGGTCTACCCGGCCCAGTGGATGAATGACGGGCTGGAATATGTGATCCTCAATTACCGGGTGTTCATCGAGTCCATAAAGACACTGAGCTTTTTCTACATCATGCTCCCGACCCGCATCGGGCTGGAGCAAACGGTATCACCCTATTCCTGGGGATTTGAACTCACCTTTGAACATCAGATCGGCTATGTGGCGCTGACGGTGGCGGCAATGGCCGGTGCGTGGCGGCGCTGGGGCGTGCATGTGGCCATTCTCATCGCCTTCGGCGCCATCACATACTATTTCGGCCTGACAAAACTGCCCTGGCCGGCACTGATCGCCATGACGACGTTCCTCGCCTGGCGCCTTGGCGGCGCGGCCCTTGCAATCGGAACCTTCCTCTCCCTGACGTTCCTGCTCACCGTCGGGGTCTGGCCGCAGGCGATGCTGTCCGTCTATCTCTGCGGCATCGGGGTGGTGATTTCCTTTCTGCTCGGCTGCGGCATCGGAATTCTGGCCTCGGAGTATGACCGGGTGTCGGCGATCGTCAGGCCGATCAACGACACGCTGCAGACCATGCCGTTGTTCGTGATCCTCATTCCGTTCGTCATGATCTTCAAGATCGGCGAGTTCACCGCATTGCTCGCAATCATCGCCTATGCGGTTGTGCCCGCCATCCGCTATTGCGAGCATGGGCTGCGGAATCTACCCAAGGACGTCCTTGAGGCGGCCCAGTCCATGGGCTGCACCAAGCGGCAGATGCTGTGGCAGGTGAAGTTGCCGCTGGCCCTGCCGGTCATCATGCTCGGTCTCAACCAGACCATCCTCTACGGCATTTCCATGCTGGTGATTGCCGCCGTTGTCGGCACCAACGGACTGGGACAACAGGTCTATATCGGTCTCGGCGACGGTGATTTCGGGGTCGGTATCATCGCCGGCGTCGGCATGGCCATCATCGCCATGATCGCCGACCGCATGACCCAGGCCTGGAGCAGGTCGCGCCAAGCGGCATTCGGCCTGGCGTGAGGCCAACACCCGAAGTATCAGAATCGGTTTGGGAATGATGATTTCACAGGCCCGAAGCACGCTTCAAGCCAGCATCGCCGTCGGCGGCGCCGGCGCCGTGTGGGGCTGTTTCTGGCTGCCGGCCCGCTACTTCGACGGCAGGGGCGTGCAGGACGGCCTGTTCTCCACCGCGCTGTTTTCGGTCACCGTCATCTTCATGCTGCCATGGTTGGTGTTGCGCTGGCGGCAATGGCGCAAAGAAGCCCGACCTCTCGCCCATATCGGCATCTGGACCGGCATTGCGTTTGCGCTTTATGCGAACGCGCTGGTCAACACGGAGGTCGTGCGGGCCCTGCTCCTGTTCTACCTGACTCCGGTGTGGAGCACGGTCCTCGGGATCGCCATGCTGGGCGAGCGGCTCACCATACGTCGCGTCATCGCGGTCATCGTCGGGGTCTCCGGCGGCCTGGTGATCCTCGGCCTCGACCTTGGTTTTCCGCTGCCGCGCAATCTCGGCGACTGGATGTCATTGATCGCCGGCATGTGCTGGGCGCTTGCCTCGGTCCATATCGCCCGGGCGCCTGACGTTTCGATTTCGGGGCAGACTTTCGCCTATTCGCTTGGGTCGCTGGCTCTTTCCGCGCTGCTCATGGCATGGCTGACGCCGGCCGGCACGTCGGTCTCGCTGCCCACGATCGATGGCGAACTGGTCGCGGCGCTGGTAGGCTTTGCACTTCTGATCAACCTGCCCTGCATGACCGCACTCATCTGGGGCGCCGGCCAGCTCAGCCCTGGACGCGTCGGAATTCTGTTGTGTATGGAACTGGTGTTCGGCGTCGCCTCCGCCGCCGTCCTGGCGGGAGAACCCTTCGGCCTGCGTGAAGGCCTCGGCACCGCGCTCATTCTCGGCGCCGTTCTGATCGAAGTTCTGAAACCGCCGACCCCCGGGCTGCAGGCCCCTGGCACCGCCACGCCATGAAGCCGGACATGCTCGAGAAGATCGGTCGCGGTCTGGAGGCCGTTTCGCAGGCGCTTGGAAGCGCCACATTCGAGCAGCGCCTTGCCGATTTCCTCGGCCAGATGATCCCCCACGACATGATGACCATCGCCCGCTATTCGGTGGTCGGTCCGCCGGAGTTTCTCGCCCATACGGCAAATTACCCCAGCGAACTGGTGCAGCGTTACCTCGAGCTCTATCACCTGTTTGACCCTTACGCCTCCTACTGGAGCGAAACCCGTAAACCGGGGCCCGTCTTCCTGCGCGACCTGTCGTCCGGCCAGCGAAAGGTCGGCCGTTACATCCGCGAGTTTCTTCCCGAATCCGGTATCATCGACGAGATGGGGATATTTCTGCCCCCCCTCGCCGGCAGCTCTCTCGCCTTCTTTTTCGAAAATGTCGGCCGCCGCTTTGCCAAATCCGAGCGTGCGCTTCTCGACGCCCTCTTTCCTTTGGCGGCCAATCTTTACAAGGCCCACCTTGCTGTCCTGTTCAGCACATCGCCAACCGATCAGACAGCCTCGCCCGCGGCGGACCAACCGATGCTGATCACCGATGAAGCCGGGCGATCCCTGTGGGCGACGACGTCCTGGGCGGCGCTCTCGGCATCAACCCGCGCGCAGATAGAGGCGCTGGCACGGCACGGCGCCGACCGGACACTGCAAATCAGATCCCTGGATGACGGAAACACTTTGCTCACCGAACCCCTGCCGGCCGGCACCGGCGGCGAGATGCAATTGCTCTGGGTGGTGCGGGCCAGGGACAAATTGGCGACCCACGCCGATCCACTGGTGGCCGGGATGCAGGTATTCGACAGCGCGCTGACACCACGCGAACGTGAAATCGTCGAGCTGGTCCTCAAAGGCTATCCCACCTCCCTGATCGCGGAAAAGCTCGCCCTTTCGCGCGGCACCGTGAAAAATCACCGCCGCCGCATCTACCACAAGCTCGACATCACCACCGAGCGCGAGCTGTTCTTGATGTTCCTCGACGCCGCCCTCGGCACCGCGCCGGCAGCGGAAAGTTAGCACCGATTTAGAGCAGTTCGAGTGGATCGTTGGATCGCGCCGAAATCCATAACCGGATTGGAGCAAAACTTATGTCTTGATCATTCGGCGTACCGTCGGTTACTCTTTGTTAACGATCTGGACAATGGCTTTGGATCTGGGGGCGACGGAGTGAAGCGTATTCGCGGCAGTCCGTGCCCAGTGTGTTTGAGTATCGTATGCGGCGGCCAACCATATCGAGGGGATTTATACTTTTTACGCTCACCTTAGGTGGTGGGCTGGTGCCTGCCGCGGCAGGCGATGTCGCGACTTGGCACTTCAAAAGCAACAACTCGTTTTCGTTTCCCCCGCCCCAGGTCAGCCCGCCGCCCGAGCGGCCAACATCCGGCCTCGACCCGACAATGTTCTCCTTGGCGGACAGCGCCATGTCCACCATCGCCAACGGAGCGCAAGATGCCATCGACGCGCGCCTCGAGGCTTTCAAATCAACAACCATAGAAGCGACCCGCAAATCCGACCGCATCGACACCAGCGGCCTGCGCAATCCCTCGCCGCAGGTGCCGTCAACCGGCTTTACGGTATCCGCACTGGGCGGCTGGACACAGGTGTTCGGACTGTCGCCCGAAACGCAGACGAACAAGCCGCTTGAAAATTCGGTCAATTTTGCCGGCGCCACCGTCGGCTTCGACCTGCCGCTGTCGCCCAACGCCATCGGCGGCTTCTTTTTTGGCGGATCGTCCGGTTCGATCTCGGAAGACGACACGTCCAAGGATGTGTCCACCAACGGATTCTATGGCGGCTTCTACCTTACAAAGTTCTCCGGCTCCTATTTCATCGATCTCGCCCTGAGCGGCGGGATGACGGAACAGGACACCAGCAGGTTCGATTTCGAAGTGACCGACGCCGAAGCCTCTTACAAGGGCTATTTCGTCAATCCATCGGTCAAGATCTCGACGTTCAGGGACATTGCCGGACAGCTGGTGCTTCCAAGCCTCAGCGTTGCCTATGCCGGTTTCTTCTTCGACGGATACAACGAAACCGGTTCCCCGCAAAGCCTGAGCATCGATGCCAGGCAGACCCATCTGCTCACCAGCCGGGCAGAGATCGCGGCTCCCTATCAGCATGCGTTCTTTAACGGATCGACCATGAAACTCGAGGCGCGCGGCGGTGTCCAGGCGCGTTTCAACCTGAGCGACGGCGGCTTCGCGGCGACCCAAAGAGGGCTCGATTTCACTTTCGAGGACTATGACAATCCGCGCGACATCGGGTTTTTCCTCGGCACCGACATCAGCTACATCCTGTCCAGTGGGCTGCTGCTTTACGGCGAGGTCGAAGGCATCGTCAACACAAGGGGCTCGATCGACGCCCTGGCCCAGTTCGGAACCCGCTTTTCGTTCTGAACCTGGCTCTACTTCAGGTCACCGGTGCCCGTGTGAATGCGCACCGGGATCAAGAACAAGATACATCCCGCAAAAAACAGCACACTGCCAGCCAGCGCAGCCATGTCTCCACTGCGATAGCTCGAGATAATGAACCCAACCGATGAGGCCAGGAAAAACAGCCAGCCGATGAGCGATGGCGATAGACGCGGCATGAACGACCTCCAAAAAAGACGGCGGGCCGCTCGGACCCGAGAAGCTTCAAAATAATGTCTAGCGGCTATCGGGTCGTGGTGCCTTTGGGCACCATGACAGACGGACGATGCTCAAGGCTGACCGCCCTGGGACAGAAAACACCGGCTGCATCCGTCCTCGAAACGCACCACGGGCGGGTCGTCCCGGTCGCATTGTTCCAGGCGCGGCGCGCTGCGCGGATGGTAGTGGCATCCCTTTGGCGGGTTGGCGGGTGAAGGGACGTCGCCGAGCGCTGCCGGCTCGACGCCGCGCCGGTCCGGATCGAGAGACGGCACCGAGGCCAAGAGCGCCTGGGTGTAGGGATGGCGCGGCGCGGCCATGATCCGTTCCGTCGGCCCCTCCTCCACCACCCGGCCGAGATACATCACCGCGATCCGGTCGGCGAAATAGCGCACCACGCCGAGATCGTGGGTGATGAAGAGATAGGTCAGACCGCGCTCTTCCTGCAGGTCCTTCAGAAGATTGAGGATCTGCGCCTGGATCGAAACATCGAGGGACGAGATCGCCTCGTCGCAGATGATCAGTTCGGGATCCACCGCAAGCGCCCGCGCGATGCAGATCCGCTGGCGCTGGCCGCCGGAAAACTCGTGCGGATAGCGGCTCATGGTGTCGGGATCGAGTTTGACCAGCGTCATCAGGTCGGCGACCCGGTCGGTGCGCTCCTGCGTGTTCGCACCGATATTGAACGCCTCCATGCCTTCGGCGATCGCATCGCGCACGGTCATGCGCGGATCGAGCGCCGACGCCGGGTCCTGCATCACCACCTGGATGCGCCGGCGATAGGGCCTGAAAGCATCGAGCTCCCGGGAGAGAATTTCCTCGCCATCATAGTGCACCGCCCCGCCTTGCGCTTCGACGAGACGCAATATGGACCGGCCGACCGTGGTCTTGCCGCAGCCGGATTCGCCAACCAGCGCGAGGGTCGTACCCCTGCCGATTTCGAAATCGACGCCATCGACCGCCCGTACATGACCGGTGACGCGCTGAAAGACCCCGGCGCGAATCGGAAACCAGGTGCGCAGCTGATCGACCCGCAAGAGTGCAGGGGACGGCCCTGTCATCACACGGCCTCCACTTCGGCCAGCGCGTGGCACCAGGCGGCATGACCCTTGCCGATCTCGACAGCGGCAGGAACCTTTTCCCGGCAGGGTGTGAATTCGCGCTCGCATCGGCCGGCAAAGCGGCAGCCGGGCGCCCATTCACCGGCAGCGGGCACAACTCCGGATATCTCCGCCAGCCGTCCGCCGCGCGCCGACTGGCGCGGGATCGAGCGCAGCAGGCCTTGCGTATAGGGATGCTGCGCCGCCGTCAGAACGTCACGCCGTTCCCCCTCTTCGACGACGCGTCCCGCATACATGACGGCGACACGGTCGGCCAGTTCGTTGACCACGCCGAGGTCATGGGTGATCAGCAAGATGGTGGTTCCGAAATCGCGCTGAAGTTCACGCAACAGCGCCAGGATCTGCGCCTGGATGGTGACGTCCAACGCGGTTGTAGGCTCATCGGCGATCAGCAGCTTCGGCCGCATGGCGAGCGCCATGGCGATCATCACCCGCTGCTTGAGACCGCCCGAGAGGAGATGCGGATAGGTCGAGAACCGCTCGCCGGCGTCCGGAATTCCAACCTGCTCGAACAGCTCGATCACCCTTGCGCGCGCCGCGCCGGTCGAGACGGGTTCGTGCAGCCTGATGGCCTCGACAAGTTGGTCGCCGACCCGCTGCACCGGATTGAGGCTGGTCATCGGGTCCTGAAAGATCATGGCGATCTCGGAACCGCGCACCTTGCGCATTTCCGGCACGGCCAGGGTGAGGAGGTTCTGACCGGCGAACTCTATGATGCTGTCCTGCGCGATCAGCCCGGGCTTGGGAATGAGGCGCATCAGGGCGAGTGCCATGGTCGACTTGCCGCAACCGGACTCGCCGACAAGAGCCAGCACCCTGCCCTTCGGGATATCGAGGCTGACCCGGTCCAGAACCGCCGCCCGCCGCCCACCCGCGGGGAAGCTCACGGTGAGATTGCCGATGCGCGCGAGGTTCTCCGTCATTGCCGCTCCCTCAACGTCCGCGGATCGAGGATGTCGCGCACCGCGTCGGCGATCAGGTTGACCGCAAGCACCAGTGTAAAAAGGGCGATGGAGGCGCCGGCGATGTTCCACCAGATGATCGGCGTGCGCGACAGCTCGTTGCGGGCCTGGTCGATCATCTGGCCCCAGCTGTTCTCAAGGCCAACACCGAGATAGGACAGGATCGTCTCCGACAGCACCAGCCCGGTAAACAGGAGGGCGAAGGTGATCACCACCAGATGGGTCAGATTGGGCAGGATGTGCCGGGTGATGATGCGCCGCTCGGAGACGCCGAGCGCGCGGGCGGCCTGCACATAGTCGGCTTCTCGCAGCTTCAGGGTCTCGCCGCGCGAGATGCGGCAGAAGCTCACCCAGCCGGTCACGCCGAGCGCAATACAGACCTGCAGCGTCCCCGTGCCCAGAACGATGATCAGCGCGATCAGGAGCAACAGGCTGGGGATCGATGCCAGCACGGTCATGACGAAAAACACCACATCGTCGATCCGCCCGCCGAAAAACCCGGCGCTGACGCCGAAGAAGAGCGCAATTGGAATGACGATGAGGCTGGTCAGGCCACCGATCAGGAGCGCCACCCGCACGCCTTTGAGGGTTCGGTAAAAGACATCGTTGCCGAGGATGTCGGTTCCCAGAATGTGCTCGCCGGGGTGTTCCAGCGCCGCATCGTCATAGAAACCGATATCCGCAAACGGCGCCGAATAGCTCACCTCCCTGAAGCTCTCTGGCGCAAACGCCCGGTCGATCAGGCTGCGCGGCTTCGAGGCCGCCACCTGATCGCCGGTTCCAGATCCGGCACCACCGACCCAGGCGACAGAATCGAGCAGTCCGACGGCGACAAACAGGCCGAGCACGACGATCGAAATCCGCCGCCGCCGCCACAACTCAACCAGCGCCTCGCGCCACAGCCGGTTGCCGCGCACTGCCTGGACCAGCGCAAAAGCACCGGCAACCAGAGCCAGGACAATGATGTTGGAGATCACATGCACCGCGCCCTCACTTCAGCCGGACGCGCGGGTCGACGATGGTGTAGCTCACATCGGTCATGATCTGTCCGACGATGAACAAGAGCGCGCCGATATAGACCATGGTCCGCAGGGTCGAGAAATCGTTGCCCTGGATCGCCTCGACGGTCAGCGCGCCAAGTCCGGGGATGCCGAAAAAGGACTCCAGCAGGAGCACTCCGGTGAACAGAAACGGGATCGCCATGACAATGTTGGTCAGCACCGGAATCAGCGCGTTGCGCAGCACATGGCGCACCATGACCCGCATGTCGCCGCAGCCCTTGGCGCGGGCGGTGCGGACATAATCGCGGCCGGTCTCCTCGATGAAGATCGTCCGGTAGAACCGGACATCGCCGCCGAAGCCGGTGAGCACGCCGAGCAGAACCGGCAGAGCGAGGAACCGCGCCACCACCGAGGGATCGGGATCGAAGCCGGAAATCGGGAACCACCGGAGCAGCATGCCCACCAGATACTGGCCGCCGATGATGTAGAGCAGCCCCGCCACGCTCATGGCCAGCATGCACGCCACCAGCACCGCCCGGTCGATATAGGTCTCCCTGAAAAAGGCAACGAAGAGGGCGAGCGCAAGCCCCACGACAAGGCCCAGCGTGAACAGGGGAACGGTGAGGCTGAGGCTCGGCCCCACACCGGTCAGCAGCCGGGCCGAGATCGGTGCATCGTCGGCATCGGAGCGGCCGAAATCGAAAGTGAGCATGCTGCGGTAGTGATCGAACAGGAGCGTGTCCGTATAGCGCGCCGCACTGACCGCATCGTGCTGCGTGTTCACCACCAGCGGCTTGTCGTAGCCGTGGTTGACGATCCACTGCTGAACCGCGTCCGGCGGGGCCCGTTCGCCGAGCGCCTTGCGGGCGATGTCCTGCGGATCGGTCACCGCGAAGAACAGGATGAACAAGAGCATCAGGACGCCAAGCACCGTCAGGAAGCCATAGGCCACACGGCGCACCAGATACGCCGCCATCACTGGCGCTCCCTGTAGAAGGTGACCACGCCGGGCACAACGGCCGCGATCAGAACCACAAGCAGCGCATAGACCGGCCAGGTCACCGGCGCGTTCCAGGCCAGACGCAACCGCGCCCGTTCGCCCGGGTCGACATCGAGATACTTGTATACGGGATAAGACAGTCCGAGCGGCTTTGCGTTTTTGAGCCAAGCGTGGCGAAGGATATAGGCCTCGTTGTGATACAGCTCAATCCAGGGCCGTTCGTGTTCGAGAATGGCCAGCATCTCCTTGATCAGGCGCGCGCGCTCCACGTCATTCGGCCGGTCTTTCATCGCCCAGAAAAGCTTGTCATACTTGGGATTCTTGAAGTTGGCGGAGTTCGGGCCCTCGCTCTCGGAACGGGCCTTGGAGGTCTCCAGCAGAAAAAGAAAATTCTCCGGATCCGGATAGTCGGCGATCCATCCCCACGTGAAGATCTGATAGGCGCCGCGCCTCACCTTGGCTTGGAACTGATTGTAGTTCGTTGCCGCCAGTTCGACATCGAGCCCCAGCTGCCGCCAGGCGTTGATGTAGTATTGATATCGCAGCTTGTCCTGTGACGTTGTTCTACCGGCGTCGAATGTCAGCTTCAGCGGTTTCGCCGTCTTGGGATCTATTCCGTCCTCGTATCCGGCGTCACGCAGCAGTGCCTTTGCCTGCTGTAAATTGACCTGACGGTATGGATTACGGTACGTGTCGTCATAGCCAAACAGTCCGGGCGGCAACGGCGACTGCGCCGGAACCCCACGACCGTTCGTGAAGAGTTTGAGATACTCATCCATGTTGATGACCAGGCTCATCGCCTGACGTAGTTTGCGGCTTCGGTCTCCTCCTTCTCGACCGACGACTGGATCGTCCATATTGAAGCCGATGTAGTAGATGCTGGGTTCCGTCACCTTATCCAGCTTCATACCAAGCGTCGCCATTTCCTCCGACAGCCGGTCATTTTGTATTACCGCATCAAAACTTTCCTTGATGATGCCGCCATTGTCATAATAGCCTTGGCGGAACTTGTTGAAACGCGGAATGCTCTCGCGCTCGCGGCGGAATTCAATCCGGTCCAGAAACGGCATTTGTTTGCCGAAGTATTCAGGCTCGATGAGACCGTCCGCTACATCGTGCGGTTCACCTTCGCTTGGAAAAACAGTGCCTGGAGCGACCGTTGTACGCCCATACCAGTCTTCGTTGCGCTGCAAAACATAGCGGTACTGTTTGTCGTACACCGCAAGATAATAGGGCCCGGTTCCGACCGGGTGATCCGCGAGCCTGTCGCGACCATCATTACCGTCATAGTAGGCAACCGCCTCCCAGGCGGTCGGCGTTGTGAATGGCATGCCGAACCAGTAAAGGATCTGACCGTCCGGCTTATCCAGCACAATCTCAAACTCCAACGGGCTGATCGTGGCGACCCCGTCCATGCCGCCAACTCGTACATATTGTTCGTGCGGTTGCAGCTTGGCGAATGACTCGTCTTCCTTGCGCATCGATGTCAGTCGCACACCGAATGCGTCAAACCCGTTGATCGCCGAGAGGCTGCTCTTGATCGGGCTGTTCACTTCAGGATCAGCGAGACGCATGAGCGCGAAAACAAAGTCGCCCGCAACAACTTCCCGCGTGCGCCGACCATCAGATTGAGACAGCCTGAAGCATTCATCTTCGTGGAATCGGATGCCCTCGCGGACGGCAAAGCGGTACGCCACACGGCCGTCCGCCCAGGTAGTCGCTTTGGGCACAAACCGCGCAAGTCCGGCAACCAGCTCATAAGGCCGTTTGCGGTAATGATACTCGAGCAGAGTGTCGAAAACATTCGCCGTAACGGCATGGGCGGAAGTGGTATAGGCCACGGCTGGGTCAAGCGTGCGCGGAGCTTGGATAAACGATGTGTAGAGGACCTTCCTGCCCTGATCCGCATCCGGATAGGGGTCATTGCTGCAGGCAAACAGCGCCAGACCGGCAATCATCACCGCCAGAATCCTGCCGGCGCCCCATGGCAAAGAGGATACTCTGGTGCCGCAGCGTCTTGTGCCGATCGACCGCGCGTCCATGGCCTCCTCGATATGGCCTCTTCGAAACGGATGTGGCTACATCCCTCGGCCAAAGTATAGCACTCAGGACCGTTCGGTAATCAACGATAACAACGTGGGGGGTAACCGTTGCAAATATGTCAGGACCCGGACGAAATTGCGTCCTTACGCCCCATCACGGCCAACTAGCACTTGATCCATTGCGCGGTCCACGACAGACTGCGGGCGGAGAAAGTGAACGGTGCAGAGCGATATGTTGCAGTGGAGAATTCGATGACCGAACTAAATTCACCCCCCTCCGGCATGACCCGCCGCCGGCTTTTGGGAGGCATTTGCAGTATCTCTTTGGCGGCAGGCGCCGGTTTCCTGCTGGTCGGTTCCGCCGCGGCGGCGACACCGGGGGGCGCTTATGTCATCAAGGCCGGCGCCCATCTCATTCGCGCCGCCAAGAGCGGCAGCGCCTCGGCCTTCCGCACGCTCCTCAAGAGCTATATTGACGTCAATTCGATGGCAATGTTCGCCCTTGGAAAGTACCGCAGCAAGCTCCCCGAGAGCCAACGCTCGGAGTATGTCTCCCTGGTCGAGGGGTTCATGGTCTACACGCTCTCCCAGTTCGGCAAGAAGTTCAAGGGCCGCGAGTTTGAGGTCGTCAACGCACGGAAGACCAACCGCGGCGTGACCGTCGAAACCGTCCTGAAGTTCCTCGGCGGCAAGAAACAGAGCGTCACCTGGAAGCTTGTCGGAAGCGGCGGCAGCTATCGCGTCGCCGACATCAATTTTCAGGGCGTCTGGCTGGCCGGCCTGCTGCGTTCCTCGTTCTCCGATGTGATCAGGAAGAACGGCAACAGCATCGACGGCCTGATGAAGTATCTCCGCAGCGCGGCGCCGGGCAACGGCACCGTCAAGTCGGACTGCTGCTGACGCCCGTTACGCGCTGCTCATTGGTGCGTTTTTGAGGGGCTCCTGTTGACGGTTGCAAAGCCGTCACGGAGCTTTCAGGCGTGTGTCGTCCGTGACACGAACGTGTCCTATACGGGTTTTCCGGTGCGCAGCCCCTTTACCTTCGCGCCGATTGCACGGGCCGTCGCTTCGGCAAGACCCGGATAGGCCACTCCCGGTTCTTCGGATGGCGATGGAAACAGCTCCGCTCTCGGCGGCCCGGCGAAGTGCCGCAGCACCTCCGCATTCTGCTGCCTGAATTTCTCCAGATACGCCAATCGCCGCTCGACGCTTGGCCACAGGGTCGAGCCTTGATCGAGGTCCAGTCCCTGCTGGAACTCGTCTGACTGCATCAGCTCGGCAATCTCGTAGAGCTCGCCCTCATCGCGTCCGGAGCGGTTCAGCTCGCGCTTATAGGCGATCAGATCATTGCTCATCGAGACATTGAGCCTGCGCACACGCTCCAACCCGTCTTCAAGCGGTACGTGAAGCGTATCGAAGAAGGCTGCGACCAGGTCGGGGCAGCCCGCAAGGTCCTCGTAGGCCAGGGCCCGAACTTTCGGGAAAAACTCAGCCCAAACAGACAGTTGGTCGAAATACCGGAATCGGTGCGAAAACCCTTCGAGATAGTCTTCGAACGGCTCTGCGTAGGACGTGCCCTTCACTCGTTCCTTGAACATGGACTCCGCGCATTCGTCCTGGCGGCGCAGCACCGCAACAACCTCCACATCCTCGCTTCCGACTGCCGCGGCAACCTGCTCGACAAACGCCCGGCGCCCTGCCCAGTAGCGCTCATCCGTGCCGGCCACCTGATATTCGTTCGCGGCCAGCTCGACCGGCGGCGACACATGACGCGAGAAAGCCTCGGCGCTGACGAGGACGATCTCACGGGCACCGGCCTGCGCCCTGGCCGCTTCAAAGAACCGCGCCGCATCCGCCCTCTGCCCCCGTGACGTGGGCAGGCCGGCAATCGCATTGGCGAGATGGTGGTGTGCGTAGTGGCTCTCCTTGCCGATCAGATCATAGTCCGGATACCACACTCCGCCGGCACGCAGCCGTGCCCTGTTCCGTGCACAGAATTTCTGTATCGATGTCGTGCCGGTCTTGTGGGTGCCGATATGAAGGACAAGCCTCATGCGCGCGATGCCGGTCCGCGATCGGGAGACCCGGGCCTTCCGTCAAATCTTGTGAAAACCATGTTCGCGCAACAGACGGATCATCATGTCCTTGGCTTCGATGCGGTGCCGCCGGTGCAGTTCGCGGGCCGTGTCGGCATCACCCTTCCTGATCGCCTGGAACAGGTTACGATGATCCTTGTTCGACTTGTGCGGCGCCGGCCGGATGTAAAGGGTCAGCAGGCGCGCCCGGTGCACCTGATCATTATATGTCGAGACGATTGATTTCAGGCGCTCGTTTCCGGTCATGTCCACCAGCAGTTGGTGAAAGTCCTTGTCGGCTTCCGCCCAGGCGCGCCGGTCGTCGTTGTCGAGAGACGCCTCCATGCGCACGATGGTCTCTTCCAGCTCGGCGAGCTGATCCTTGGACATCCCGGCTTTTGCCACTTCATAGGCTGCAAGCGCCTCCAGCTCGGTGAGGATCTGATAGATCTCCTCCATATCCTGAGCTTCGAGCGGCCTGATGAACACGCCGTGGCGCGGGCGCATTTCAACAAGCCCCTGCGCCTGCAGGACAAGGGCCGCCTCGCGCACAGGCGTGCGGGACATGCCGAGCATTTCGGCAAGTTCAAGCTCAAGATGGTTCGAGCCCGGCGCGAGTTCGTTCGAGAGGATCTTTTCGCGAAGGATCTCCGCGGCGCGTGTGGTCTGCGACGGCGCTTTTGCGATAGCTTCTGACAACCCGTCGTCCTTCTTCACATCACGTGTTTCGGCGGCACGCAGCCATACCGAACGGCACAGCCGTATATGACGCTTGGTACCACAGCACCGCGCATCATGCCACGAGCTCCCCGCAGGCCTGTTCGACCGCAAGGCCAACCATGTCCGTCGTCGCGGAGCCCCCGAGATCGGCCGTCAGCGTGTTGCCTTCGACCAGCACCTCCCCGACCGCCCGGCGGATGCGTTCACCGCATGCGATGAGGCCAGGCTCCGCATGCTGATGCCCCAGCCAGTCGGCCATCATCGCAGCGGAAAGGATCATTGCCATTGGGTTGGCGACGCCCCGGCCGGCAATGTCCGGTGCGCTGCCGTGACATGGCTGAAACACCGCATGTTCGTCGCCGATGTCCCCGGACGGGGCCAGACCGAGACTGCCCATGATGCCCGCCCCGAGGTCCGACAGGATGTCGCCGAACATGTTTTCGGTCACCAGCACATCGAATTCCCAGGGCCGCTGCACGAAACGCATGGCGATGGCATCGACATATTCCGCACTGGCGCCGATGTCTGAAAACTCCGCCGACCGTTCAACGAAGATGTCCCGGAAAAACGCGAAAGCCTTGAAGACGTTGGCCTTGTCGACGCAGATCACCTCCCCGCGCCCGCGGCCCGACTGCTTGCGCTGACGCGCCAGGCGGAAGGCAAAGTCGAACAGCTTTTCCGATGTCTTGCGCGTTATCCGCAGCGTCTCGCGGGCTTCGCTGTCGCCGTCCACCACGCCGCGCCCGACAGATGCAAACAACCCTTCGGTGGACTCGCGCACAAGAACGAAATCGATGTCCAGGGCCCGTGGATCACTGAGCGGGCAATTCGCTCCCGGCAGGACAAACACCGGCCTCATCCCCGCGTAGAGATCCAGAGCCATGCGCAGCTCAATCTGCGGCGAGATCTCCGTGCCGTCGGGATAGCGCACATGCGGAAGGCCCATGGCCGAAAGCAGGATCGCGTCCGCCTCCCTCGCTGCCTTGAGAGATGACGGCGGCAGGGCGACGCCGGATTCCGCATAGTGAGCCGCCCCCGCCGGAACCGTCTCGAACGTGAACGTGCAGGCGCGCGAAGCCTCGGCCGCGGTTTTCAGCACGCGAAGTGCCGGCGCCATGATTTCCGGTCCGATCCCGTCACCTTCAAACACGGCAATGTGGAACGTCGGCCTCATCGGCTGCCCATTTTCGCACACCATCGCCGCCGCGCATGAACGCCGCCTCTTGCCGGATCCAGAAACCACATAACCCTCACATCAAGCCTCTTATTGACAGCGGATTATTTAATGCATACATTATTTCATTCGTAAATGCATCCAAAATGCATAGTGAAGAACCGGATGCACTTCGAGCGAAGTGCTGCGCATGGAGGAAATCATGAACAGGATTCTAACGCTTACCGCCTGCCTGGCGGGGCTGTTTGCGGTTGGGCTGGCTCAGCCCGCCGATGCCCAGACATACCCTTTCCGTGACATCACCACCGCCGTGGTCTGGGGCGCCGGCGGCGGCACCGACTCCATCAACCGGATGATCATGGCCGAGATGGAAAAAGAGCTTCCCGTCGGCATCACCGTGATTAACAAGACCGGTGGCGTCGCCGGGTCGAACGGCATGGTCTATGTCCTGAATCAGCCGGCGGATGGGTACACCCTTGTCGGGCTGTCTGAATCGAACGTCACCGCGGCGGTCCAGGGTGGCTGGTCGAACCGCTTCAATACCTGGCATCCGTTTATCGTCGGCGGATCGCCCGACCTCATATCGGTGAGCGCCGATGCACCCTACAATACGCTTGAAGAATTGATCGCGGCGGCGAAAGCCAACCCCGGCACCATCCCGGCAGCCGCATCCGGCTCCGGCTCGATCCATCATCTCAATCTTCTGGCGATCGAAAAAGGCGCCGGTGCAAAGTTCAAATTCATACCCTACAAGGGCTCAGGCCCCTCCCATGAGGCTGCGATCAACGGCGAAGTGCAGGTGGTCGTGACGTCATTGGCCGAACAGCAGGCTTTGCTCGCCGGCGGCAAGCTCAAGCCCCTCGCCATGCTGGTGCCCCAAGACACCAAACTGGAAGGCATCGGCACCATAAAATCCGCCTTCGCCATGTATGACGGCCTCGACAAATACCTGCCGCTCAAGCAGGCCATCGGATTTGCCGTGCACGCCTCGGCAAGTGACGAGGTCAAGCAGAAGCTGACCGCGGCCTTCAACACCGCGATGCAGTCGGACAAGGTGCGCGAATGGGCCGACAAGAATTTCTACGATCTGTCCGGCCAGTCCGGCACCGAGGCGAGCGCCATATTCTCCAACCTTGAAAGCACCTTCGCCTGGACCCTGTGGGAGCTGAAGGCGGCGAAGGTCGATCCGGGCACGCTCGGCATTCCCAAACCCTGACCCCTCCCTCTGCACGGCGTCACCGGCCGGCCACCCTATCGGCCGGCCGGTGACGGACCGACCCGGACATCATGGAAGACAAAACAGCTTTAAGGGCACGTGATTTCTGGACGTCGCTCGCGCTCATCGCCCTCAGCCTGTTTTTCATCTACCGCACCAGCCTGCTGCCCTTCTTCGAGGCCGACGCCGCCGGGGTCGAGAGCGGCAAGTGGTACAATTCGTCCGCCATCGTTCCCTACGGAATCTTCATCGCCATACTTACCCTGGCCCTGGCACTGCTTGTCCAGGCGGTGCGCGACGGCGGCGCTGCGGCCGCCTTGGGCGGTGTCTCCCGTCTCCGCGAACTGATGACGTTCGATGTGTTGAAGGCCGGCATTATCGCGATCCTGCTGGCCGCCTTCATCTTTGCGCTGGTGCCGCGTGTCGACTTCATCATCGCCGGTGCCCTTCTCATCACGGCGCTGATCTACGGATTTCACGAAGGCCGGCGGATCTGCGTCGCCGCCGCTTCACTGCACGTCATCGTCCCCGGCGTCTATGCACTCCTGGCCCATCTTCCCCAGGAAGAATGGGGCACATATGTCGATGACGACTGGCTGGCGCTTGCGGCGTTCGCCAGTCTGACGGTCTGGATGTTCACCGAAAGCCGCCTGCGCCACGGACGCATGCCGCGTTACGTCATCGCGACACCCTTCGTCGCGGTGCTGGTGCCGTTTCTGCTGGTCTGTGCAATGGCCTTCGGTTTTCGCCAGAACGTGCCGAACCGCTCCGGCCTGTTGTTCCAGAAGATCGAGTACCACTATTTTGTCACTGTAAAACCGCTCCTTAGCGGAACCCGCTGAGCCGATCGCCAAGATGGAGTTCGTCCTCACCCAGATGACCGCTTTCATCACAAGTCTGGCGGGCCTTGCGGGCGACCCCATAACCTACGTCTACCTGATATCGTCGGTCTTTCTGGGGATCGTGTTCGGGGCGCTGCCGGGTCTCACCGCAACCCTGGCGGTCACCATCCTCACCGGGTTCCTGAGCAACAAATTCCCGCTCGAACAATCCCTTATCGCCCTGATTGGAGCTTATGTCGGCGCCATCTATGGCGGCTCCTACCCGGCCATCCTGCTCAACATTCCAGGCACCGCGGCATCCGCCGCGACCGCGATGGACGGTTATCCCCTGACCCAAAAAGGACGCGGCGGCGAAGCCCTTGGCATGACCACCGCGGCCTCCCTCATCGGCACTCTCATCGGCACCGTCTGTCTTCTGGTCTTCGTCTGGCTCCTGCTGCTGGTGGCTCAGAACATCGCTTCGCCGGAGAAAGCGCTTCTGGCGCTGCTCGGAATTCTCATCAGCGGGACGTTGATGAGCCAGGATCTGGTGATCAAGGGCTGGATCGCCGGCCTCATCGGGCTGGCCATGGCCATGGTCGGGCTCGACCCGATCCTCAGCGAACCGCGCTACGACTTCGGCTGGTCCTATCTGCTGAGCGGATTTCAGGTCGTGCCGGTGCTGATGGGCGCCTTTGCCATACCGCAGATCATCGCCGGATTGCGGGCCGGCGCAATTCACGCAACACCACCCGACATCGGCAGGATCGTTCCAAGGCTCGCGCAGGTCGGCAGGAAACTCGGCACCATCACGCGGTCCGGCGCCATCGGCGTCGGCATCGGCGCCCTGCCCGGTGTCGGCGAAGACGTCGCCGGCTGGGTCTCCTACGGCACCGGCAAGAACATCGGCAAGGACCGGGGGAACTTTGGCCGTGGGTCTCTGCACGGTCTGCTGTGCGCCGAAACCGCCAACAACGCCAGCATCGGCGGCGCGCTGATACCGCTTCTCGTCCTCGGCATACCCGGTTCCCCGCCCGCCGCAGCAATGCTCGGCGCATTCAAGATCAACAATGTCATCCCCGGACCGACCATCGACCCGGCGCTGATCGTGCACATCGTCGCCATCCTGGTCATGGCCTCCCTGACCATGTTCGTGATGGGCCTGTTCACGGCGCGTATCTTCATCCTGGTTCTGCGCCTGTCGCCGACCAGTTTCCTCCCCGTGGTCATGGTCCTGACGACCATCGGTTCGTTTTCAGTCGGCGGCGGCATCAACGATCTCTACCTGATGCTGTGCGTCGGCGTGGTGGCCTATCTCCTGATCGAGATGAAATATCCCATCGCCCCGCTGGTGATCGGCGTCATTCTCGGCGGCCT
>JAJFHL010000298.1 GCA_021775615.1 Hyphomicrobiales bacterium | reverse complement strand
TCACGAAAGCTTCAAGGCAATCGCTTCGGCAACGCCGCTGCAATACATCAAGTCGATCCGGCTGCATCAGGCACGCACCTTGATGCTCAATGACGGTCTGTCGGCAAGCGCCGCGGGCTATCGGGTCGGCTATGCCAGCGCATCGCAGTTCAGCCGCGAGTTCAAGCGCCTGTTCGGCGTTCCGCCCAGCGAAGACACCAAGCAGGACCTCGGCGGCGACAGCGCCCGCAGCCCCGGTTGACACTTCAGCAGAAGCAGCGCTCAGGCGCCAAGGGCAGTAGTCAGAAATAGCCCTTGTAGGCCAGGAACCCGCCCAGCAGCACCTGTACGCCGCCGATCACCCGCAGCGCCGTTTCACTGCCCATCATCTTCTCACCCATCGATTGTGTGAGCGCGGGAAAGCCCATGCGCAGAATCCCGCCGACAATCGAGAGCCAGCCGAAGACCGTGATGATGACCGGCCAGTCCGCCACCCAGAGATTGTGCGTATTGACCACGGCAAGCCCCGCAAGCATCGCCATGACACCTGCGATGAACATCAATGCGCGGCTGGCCAGAAACTCCCGCGCCATGTCGCGCATTACCTGCGGATTGAGCAGGCTCGTCAGTCCGGCAACCACAATCAGAGGGCCTATGAGTTTTGCGATAAACAGTGATGTCTGCATGCGGTACTCTCCTCTTTGCAAAGTCAAATCCGCGCCGCCGCGTGATCGGGACGCTCAGTAGTTGGACCAGGGATTGCCCCGCCTGAGGCAGTCCAGCACCTCGGTTTCGCGCTCCGACGGACCCATGATTTCTCCGGCCTTGATCGTGACCACGTTACGCAACCGTTTGTCGACGGTGATGCGGTTTCCGAAAAAATCCTCAAGGTCCGATGCGCCCGGCTCGAGCCTGAACACGGCGACGTCACCCGCCGCCCCCTCCGCCAGCGTCCCGATCTTCCCGCCGCGCCCGAGCTTCGCAGCCGGCCTGGCCGTGACCCTTTCAAGAGCATCGTTCAGCGTCATGCCACAGGCAACCGCCTTGTCGATCGTGGTCGGCAGGTCGAAAGTCACCGTGTCCTTGTTGGTCTGCGTCAGGTCGGTCGAGATATAGTCCGGGTAAAACCTCTCGTTGAAACAGGCCTGCATGATTTCGAGGTTGCAGTGAAAGCGGTCGGTCCCCAGATCGACCTCGATGCCGCGTTCCCGCGCTGCCCAGTATTCCGGCGCGATCTTGCCGTCCGGCCCCAGAATTGTCGTATCGCCGCCGTGATAGGGGTGGGTGATGATGTCGCCGGACTTCAAAAACCCCGCCACCTCGGTGAACGTCGGCGGCGACGGCGCCGTATGCACCATGATCGGCAGGTCGACCCGGTCGGCCAGCTCGCGCGCCCGCTGCATCGCGAGGAGCGACGGCATGCCGGTATAGGCGCGCACCTTTACACCGACAATGATGTCCCTGTTCTTTTCGATGATTTCCTGCGCCGAGGCCAGATGCAGCAGTCTGTCGTCGTCGGCATCCTGGAACTCAAGCCCGTCGCAACCATCCGTCGTCTGTCCGATTGCGGACACGTGGAGAAAGGCGAGGATGGTCGATTTCGATGGCCGGATCACATAGTCCCGGAAGGCCATGAAGTGCAGCGACCCGGCACTGCCGGCATCGACGAACGTGGTCACACCGCTGCGCCAGGCGACATCGTCGGCATCGACCGACAGGAAGTGCCCGTAGCGGAAAGCGTGCATATGGAAGTCGATCAGTCCGGGCGTGACGATGCACCCGTCGGCGTCTATGACCTGCGCGCCCTCCGGCATTTCCAGGTCCGCCGCAGCCTGCGCGATGCGCCCTTCGCGCAGCACGATGTCGGCGTCGCGGAAAGTGTTCGCTTCCGCGATGTATGCGCTGCCGCCCCTGATCAGTATCGGCCTGGCACCTGCGCTCATGACGCCGCCTGATGCCGCTCCAGTGTGTCCCAGTCAACATCGACGCCGAGCCCCGGCGCGTCCGGCAGCGTGGCGATGCCGTTCTCGATGGTGATGCCGCCGGTGATGAAATCGTGCTCGCCGAGCGACAGGAACGAGGCGTGGCCTTCGCAGTCGACCGGATAGGGTATGCGGCAGCGCGCCGCGATCTGGCAGACCGCCGTGTCGCCGATCAGCGTGAAGGGGTTGGTGTCGACGCTGACGCCGATGCCGGCCGCCTCGCAGATGGCGATGGTCTTCTGCGCCTCGTAGAACCCGCCGACCCGGTTGATCTTGAGGACGATGCGGTCGGCGGCCCCCATGCGGGCGATCTGCATGGCGGCTTCGGCCGACCAGACCGCCTCGTCCAGGATGACCGGCATCCCGCCGTGCTCGCGCACATGCACCGCGCCGGCGAGATCGGCATAAGGCAGCGGCTGCTCGATCGACAGATTGTCATGGCCCCCGAACCGCCGCAGGATCGATACCGTCCAGGCGGCACTCTCCCAGCCCTGGTTGGCATCGGCATCGATCATCACATCGCGCGGCGTCACTTCAAGGGCAGCTTCCAGCTTGGCCACTTCGGCGAGCAGCGTGTCGCGGCTCCAGCCCTCCGCCAGCAGCACATCGCCGACCTTCACCTTGAGCCCCTTGAAGCCCCGCGCCGCAAAGTCCTGGCAGGCCGCCGCCATCTCCTCGGGTGTCTTGTGATAAAGATTGGTGAGCATCTCGAAC
>JAJFHL010000297.1 GCA_021775615.1 Hyphomicrobiales bacterium | reverse complement strand
GGGCGCTGGGACTATATTTTCAGCTACATCAAAACCCTTCGGAACAACCCGGACTATGTGCTGCCCGACCGCGCCCAGGTTGTCATGGGCGAGGCCTTTCTCGGCGCCTATTCTACCCTTCTGATCCGCACCTGTCACAAGCGCGGCGCCTTCGCCATGGGCGGTATGGCGGCCCAGATCCCCAACCGGCGCGACCCGCAGGCCAATGAAGCGGCGCTCGCGAAAGTCAGGGCCGACAAGGAACGCGAGGTCCGCGAAGGCCACGACGGCACCTGGGTCGCTCATCCCGATCTTGTGCCGGTCGCCAGGAGTGTATTTGACGAACACATGCCCGGGGCCAACCAACTCGGCTACATGGACGGCGGAGCTGAAATCACCCAGGCCGACATGCTGCAGATTCATGACGGCCAGCGTTCCGAGGCCGGATTGCGCCAGAACATTCGGGTCGGTGTCCAGTACATCGAAGCCTGGCTCGCCGGCCGCGGTGCGGTGCCGCTCTACAATCTGATGGAAGATGCCGCGACAGCGGAAATCTGCCGCGCCCAGATCTGGCAATGGCTGCGTTTCGCGGCCGAGCTGGAAGACGGCCGCAAGGTGACCGAAGAGCTGTTCGCCGACCTGCTCGAGGATGAGATGGCCAGCCTGCGCGAAGCGATCGGGAACGAGACGTTCGAAGACGGGCGTTTTGACGAGGCTGTCGCCCTGTTCGCCAAGATGTCCACGTCGGACAACTTCGAAGAATTTCTGACCCTGCCGGCCTATCGACTGATCGCCTGACCGTCTGGCGTCGTATCCATAGAAAGTGGCGTGTTTCCCTAGCGCTGCCGGGTGTCGCATGGGCCCGGCACACAAGGGACACAAACCGCTGCAATGGATTTCCGATACCCATCGCCCGATTTACGGTTAGGAGCCTGAAACCCCGATGTTGACGATCATTGCGCGACCCACGGTGGACCCCGATCGCGTGGACGACATAAAGGACGCCATGCTTGATCTGGTCGACGCCACCAGGAGAGAAGAAGGTTGCATCCGCTATGAGCTGCACCAGGACAACCTGCAACCGAACCGCTTTGTGTTTGTCGAGACATGGGAAAGCCGCGAACTCTGGCGCCGGCATATGGAGGGCGACGCGATCGACGTGTTCAATGCCAGGGTCTTGGGTGGGATTGTCGAGTTCGAACTGCAGGAACTGGCTCCGCTTGACGATTGAGCGCCTCGCATGGGCGGTCGCTGGATCAGCAAACCCTTGCGGTCCCGTCTGCTCGCCCGGCGGAACCACGCTCGAAAACTCACGGGCAATTGGCTTCACTTTTGCCGGCAAATGGTAATAATCGCCCCGGCCATGAGATGTCTTGCCCGTTTGTTATGCGCCGTTCTGGTCCTCGGTCTGTCGTCAGGCCCGGCTCCGGCAGCGACCCCTGTCGCCCTCGAGTTGGTGCTTGCCGTCGATGCTTCCTCCAGTGTCGACGAAAAGGAGTATGAGCTGCAGGTCGCCGGCTATGTGCGCGCGTTCCGCGATGCCGAGGTGATTGCCGCGATTGAATCCCTGCATCCCGCGGCGATCGCGGTCACCTATGTGGAATGGTCGGACAGGTGGCAGCAAATTCAGTCTGTCGCATGGACGCACGTGACAGACACCGCGAGCGCCACGGCATTTGCGGCGTCGATTGTGAAACAGGCAAACATGCTGCAAGGCACAGGCACCGCGATCGGAACGGCAATTGCGTACTCGGCCACGTTGTTCGACGGCAACGGCTACAACGGTCTCAGGCGCGTCATCGATGTCTCCGCCGACGACCGCTACAATTCGGGCTCGCACCCGAGCGTGGCGCGAGACCGTGCGGTGGCTAAAAACATCACCGTCAATGCGCTGGCCGTCGACGACAGCGGAGCCCTTGCTGAATATTTCCACAAGAACGTCATCGGCGGGCCTGACGCCTTCGTGATGACGGCGAATTCGTTTTCCGATTTCGCCGTCACCCTGAAGAAAAAGCTCTTGCGCGAACTGGAGGCACTGGGGCCGGTGTCTCAGGTGCATCGGCCGCCGCGTACACCCTGATTTCCCTATGTACTGGTTAAATTTCGCGGGAGCGGCCATATTGCCGACAGAATATGCGGCGACCACCCGTTGAACTAGGCCCGTTCAATTTTAAGGATCTACAATGCTTCGACGAAAGTTCGCGCCCGCCATGCGCCTGGTTGCCATGGTTCTGTGTCTGGGGCTCGCGGTGCCGGCAGGCGGTTTGGCGCAGGAATCGGGCGATGTCATCTTCCTGCCCGGTAAGACACTTGGCCTGACGCCACCACCGGGTTTCGAACTGAGCAAGGCGTTTTCGGGATTTGTCGACGCGTCCAGCGGAAGTTCGATCCTCTTGGTGCAGTTGCCAGCCGAGGCCTATGCGGAGATCAAATCCGGCATGACGACCGAAGGCCTGGCTTCCCAGAACATCGCCGTGATCTCAAGCGAACCGGTCAAGATCGCGGGCTATGACGGAATTTATGTCAAAGGCATCCAGGCTGTTGGCGAAACACAGGTCGACAAGTGGATTCTGCTGCTCGAGACCACCGAGGCGACAGTCCTGCTCACGGTTCAGGATTTGACCGGCGATGCTCTCGATGACGCGGCCGTGCTTGCGGCGCTGAACAGCATCAAGATTCGTGAACCTCAGTCGCTCGAGGTGCAGTTGGAAAACCTGCCATTTGAACTGGGCGATCTGGCCGGGTTTCGCATAGTGCGCACCATTGCGGGATCCGGGGTCCTGCTCACAATCGGCCCGAAGGACGTCGTGACGGACGGCTCCCAGCCGGTTCTGATTATCCAGCGGCCGATCGAACGGCCGTTTCCGACCAGCGTGTTTCCTGCCGACCTGTCCGAGCAGTTGCTGCGCAGCGTCAAGACCCTCGATGTCACGGATGTTGGCGACACGGTGGAGCGTCCGGTCGCGGGCGCAAACGGATACGAAACCATCGCAACGGCGACGGACAAGGTGCTCACAGCGGAGGTTGTCGTCGCGCAGTGGTTGCGGCTGAACTCCGGCGAACAGATGCACATCATGGCGATACTGCCCAAAGAAGGTCACGAGGCGCTGCTTCCGGAACTTCGCAATCTGGTTGCGGAGTTGAGTCTGAAGGTGCTCTAGCCTGTGCTGCCCCCGGGGTCAGTCCTCCGCCAGTTCCGCCACAGTGTGAAAGAGAACGTTTGCGCCGGCGATCAGGTGCTCCGGCTCGGTGTGTTCTTCCGGATTGTGGCTGATGCCGTCCACTGACGGCACAAACACCATTGCCGTCGGGCAGAGGCGCGCCATCATCTGCGCGTCGTGTCCGGCGCCGGACGTCATGCGCTGACATGGCAGGCTAAGTTTCTCGGCCGCCCGCTCGACCGCGTCGACGATGCTTGCATCGAACACGACCGGCGCGAAGCGGGCAAGCGGCCGTGTTGAAATCGTGACGCTTTCCAATTCGGCAAGCTCGCGGCAATAGGCCTTCAGCTTTTCCTCGGCATCCATGAGGGCGTCGTCGTCGGTGTTGCGCAGGTCGACGGTCATACGGGCCTGTCCCGGCACCACGTTGATGACGTCCGGCATCAGCTGCAGCGTGCCGACAGTGGCGACCTGCGAACCGGGCTGCTCGCCTGCAAGGCGACGCACAAAAGTGGTGAGCGCACCGGCGCAATAGCCCGCATCGTGGCGCATGTGCATCGGCGTTGTGCCGGCGTGGTTGGCGACACCTTCGATGGTGATTTCGGTCCACGATATGCCCTGCAGGTTCTCCACGGCGCCGATCGAGCCACCGGTCGCGTCAAGCACCGGGCCCTGCTCGATATGCAGTTCCACAAAGGCATGCGGCGCGATGCTGCCGCATGCCTTCGGGCCGCGATAGCCGATGCGCTCCAGAGCCTCGCCCAGCGGCGTGCCGTCCGCGTCCAAAGTGCCCAGAGCGGCCTCGACGCCGAGCCCGCCCGCATGCACCAGCGAGCCCATCATGTCCGGCTGAAAGCGTGCGCCTTCTTCGTTTGTGAATGCGGCGGCAATGAGCGGCCGGCGTGTGGTGCGGCCATGGTCCCTGAGCGTCTCGATCGCTTCGAGAGCCGCCAATACGCCGAGCGCCCCGTCCAGCCGGCCACCATTGGCGACGCTGTCGAGGTGCGATCCGCTCATGACGGCGCCGGCGTCGTCGCGCCCACTGTATATGCCGAAGATATTGCCGATCTGGTCGATCGCAATTTCAAGGCCGGCATCGCGCAGCCATCCGACAAAGAGGTCGCGGGCCTGACCGTCAGCAGCGCTTGCCGCCAGCCGGTGCACTCCGCCGTCGCCTGTCGCGCCGATCCCGCCGAGCGTATCGATACGCCCCAGAAGGCGCTCCGCGTTGATCATGCGCTCGTTTCCCCGTGTTCTCGTTTCCTCGTGTTCAATGGCCGTGACTTACCGCAGCATCGCGTGATAGTCGACTAGCTGCATGGGTAACGAAGCACCGAAGACGCGGAGGCGGAAATTTACCTGGGCAGTCATGGCGGGCATGATCCTGGCCGCCGTGCTGGTCGGGGCGTCCGCCGTTGCGCCCGGCGGCGCGGGCGGCAACTTCTCGCAGCTGCCGGGCTTTGGCGAGTATTACGCGGCCAACCCCCCCGGCGATGCGCTTCCCGACGAGGAAGACCGCGCATTGCTTGAGCGTTTCAAGCCGCGGTTCTTCCTGCCCGATGGGCATGCCGGCCTCATAAGCTTTTACGATGACTACGTTTCGCATGGAGTGCTGAAGGCAGCGGACGGAGAGATCATCTCCGATGCTGTGACACCGCAATTGCTCAACCGCCACAAGGCCGATCCAGGTGTCGTCTTCGAACATCTGCAGGGCGAGACCGTTGCAGGCCGCGCGGTCGTGTTCGGGCGCGTCGATCGCGAGGCGGTGCCTCTTGCACCGGAAGCGCGCTCCGACATGACATTTCTCACCTACCACGCCGTGTTCCGCCATTCCGGTCTCGCCCAGGGCATGATCGGCTGGCAGATTCTGCTGGCCGGCCTGTTCGGGGATCTCGACGATTGGCATCAGCTTGATCACTACACCGCCGTGACCGTTGTTCTCGACCACACCAATGAGCCGGTCGCCCTGCTGTTGCAGCAGCACAACAACCAGCGTACCTATCTGCTCGGCGAAGGCTACATGCTGCCGAAAGACGGAAGGCCGGCCGTCGACGTGGCGATCAGATCCAACGAACTCTACCCGCATGCCCCTGGCCGGCGCCGGCACCGGGCGGTGCGTTTTCCGGGCCGCGATGAAATGAAGTATCTGCTCGGGCTCGGCGGGCGTCCTTTCATCTCCGCTGATGATATCACCGACCCAAAACGCGAGGAGCCTTACGAGCTTCGCGTCCTGCCGCCGAGCGACGCGTTCTATACGTTCGAAGGGGACCTGGGTGCGCGCCGCCTGATGCCGGGCCGCAACGGACCGCCCGGCGCCAACTACAACACCTGGCCGACCCTGAAGCCGCTGGGACGCCAACTGATTGCAGGCTACTGGCGGCCCGGAAACACAGGAGACGGCCGCCGGCTTCTGGCGGCGCTCAAGCGAGATGACTGGATGATGGATCTCATTTCGCGGCAGGCGGGCGTGTTTTCCGCAAACTGGGCCTGCGCGAAGCGGTGGGGGACGGATTGCGCCTTCGAGTGATTCCGTAATAAGAAGAAAGGGTCTAGCAGCCAAGGTACTTGCGGCAACGCGAAAACAGCCGCCACAAGGTCGGCGAATGCTTGATTGCCGTTTTGGCGGCGAAGAACGCCCGCATACCCGCGACGAATACCCGCCCGCGCAGGGTGAGCGGCACCAGCACATCGTGGCGGGACACGTTTTGATCAGCCCATTTGAGCTTGCCGGATTCATCGCCCGCGCCCAGATCGAAGGTCTCAAGGCCCAGTCCGCAGAAGTGCTCGATGGTGCGTTTCAGTAACTGGCGGCCGGGGCCGAAACGGGCGGTCTCGCCTTCGGCCATGGACAGCACCAGACCGTGAAATGTTCCGTCTTTGACGATGCCGAGATTCACCGCCGCCGTCGCGCCGTCGACCTCGAGAGCGGACAGAAAGACCTGTGAACCCGCAGCCCAGTGCTGTGAAGTGGCGAGCCGTCTGTAGAAATCCCTGACGCCTTCGCCCGAGGTGAAATCCGGAGCGCCACTTGCTTTCAGCTGAACCGATTTCTGATCCAGAAGAGTATCGATCAGCCGCAACCGTTGGTCATCGGTGTCGCCGATCACGAACCGCACCTCGCCGATTTCGCAGAGGCGCCTTTCACAGCGCCGGTCGTCGCTGCGCTGCCTGGAGCTGCACTTTGCCTGATAAAGCGCCGGCCAGCCGAGGTCGAGGCCGAAGCGGTAGCTGACGCATGAGGCGTTGATCGAGGGCAGGGCGCGGAGCGGGTTGTCCTGTTCGTCCGCAAGCCCGGGTACGCCGTAGGCGGCAATGGCATCGGCCTTCGGGAGCGCGGCGAACACCTCTTTCCAGAAAGCACCCGCACCGTCATTTTGAATTCCCTCGCGGCGGGTGCGCGAAAACAGTCCGCACTGATAGGCGCAATGCGTTCCGCCGGGCCACAGCAGGACCGAGAACGGTCCGCGCTTTTCCAGAACGAATGGCAGGATATAGGAGGGGCGGCCGTCCGGTGTGCGCCCGAGCACGATGACGGGCTGCTGGTTCTTTACTGACGCAACGGTCTCGAACCAGGCTTCCGCCCAGGCGTAGCTTGTGAAGGGGACGGATCCCTCCTCTTCGAGCATCTGCCATTCCGACCTGACCGGATGCGGAGAGCTGAACAGCTCAAGGCTGCTGCCGTCCGTTACCCGTGCGCCGGGATTCGACCGGGACGCAAACGCCTTCTGATTGCTTAGCTTCAGCGTTTCCTGCGCAGAAAGCATGCAAAAACCCCTCTGAGTGTTTCATTCTGGAGCAATTCGCCGATCACGGCGCGCTCACGGGTATGATTGCAAACTCTGTGCACGGAATGACTAATTCTCACTTATCTGTGAGTTTCTTGGTTAATGGCATGGAGGCAGTGGCGGGGAGGGCAAAAGGAAAAGGGCCGCCAAGATGGCGGCCCTTCGCATGTCTGTAGGCGTGTTGTAAGCGGCAGGCTTACATCATGCCGCCCATGTCGGGCATGCCGCCGCCGCCGGGCATGCCGCCACCGGCTGCGCCCTTGGGCTCGGGTTTCTCGGCGACCATGGCTTCGGTGGTGATCAGGATGCCGGCAACCGAGGCCGCGTCCTGAAGTGCGATGCGCACGACCTTGGTCGGGTCGATGATGCCGCGCTCGACGAGATCGCAGTATTCTTCGTTCTGCGCGTCGAAGCCGAAGTTGCCCTTTTTCTCGAGCACCTTGCCGACGACGATCGAACCTTCGACACCGGAGTTTTCAGAGATCTGACGGATCGGAGATTCCAGCGCTTTCGACACAATCTTGATGCCGGCCTGAATGTCGGCAATCTCGGACTTGACGGCATCGACAGCCGCCTAGGCGCGCAGCAGAGCCACGCCGCCGCCCGGCACGATGCCTTCTTCAACCGCGGCGCGGGTCGCATTGAGCGCGTCGTCGACACGGTCCTTGCGTTCCTTCACCTCGATTTCGGTGGCGCCACCGACCTTGAGCACCGCAACACCGCCGGCCAGCTTGGCGAGACGTTCCTGCAGCTTCTCACGGTCGTAATCGGACGAGGTTTCCTCGGCCTGGGCGCGGATCTGCGAGCAGCGGCCCTGGATGTCGCCCTTCTTGCCGTTGCCGTCGACAACGGTGGTGTCGTCCTTCGAAACGCTGATGCGCTTGGCGCGGCCCAGCATGTCGAGGGTGACGTTTTCCAGCTTGATGCCGAGATCTTCGGAGATCACCTGGCCACCGGTCAGGATGGCGATGTCTTCCAGCATGGCCTTGCGGCGGTCGCCGAAGCCAGGGGCCTTGACGGCGGCGATCTTCAGGCCGCCACGCAGCTTGTTGACCACCAGCGTTGCCAGGGCCTCGCCCTCGACATCTTCGGCGATGATGAGAAGCGGACGGCCGGACTGAACGACGGCTTCGAGCACCGGCAGCATCGACTGCAGGTTGGAGAGCTTCTTCTCGTGCAGCAGGATGTACGGGCTCTCGACATCGCAGACCATCTTCTCGGAGTTGGTCACGAAATACGGCGAAAGAT
>JAJFHL010000296.1 GCA_021775615.1 Hyphomicrobiales bacterium | reverse complement strand
ATGCAGACCCATTGACAGGACATTGCGGCGGGTGAACGCAAATGACGGATCGCCCGTGTTGGGAAAGTAGGCAACGTTGATCCCGTGGTGGCGCAGGATGGCGGAGATATTCTCGAACCGGTAGATTCCGGTCTTCGATATTCGAGGATCGGTCAGCTGATCATCGGGCATTTCACCAAACACCAGAATGCTGCCCTCCTTGTCTTCGCGCACAACGTGATCGATCAGCCGCCGCACTATGTCCGGTTGGGTGCGCAGGGGCGGAGTGCCGAGAACGGCGATGCGGAACGGTGGGCGTTGCGATGGCCATCGGGCCAAAGCACGCCACTCCTCGAGTGAGCTTGGGACAGTGGGCATGGGCAACGATTTCGAACCACATGTTGGCTGTCCGATCGTTTCGTTCTTCGCAGCGGCATCAGGGCTCTTCAAACAGATGACCTCAATACCGGTTTGTGCGGCCTTCCCGAGGAAGGTTGTCACCGTTTCGGGTCGGCAAGATGGTCCGCAGAAGAGCCTGCTTATGCCCAGTGCGTTGCACAACTCGCACATTTCATCCAGAGTGCCGGTGAGGTCGATGGCCCCGTAGCGGGGCGTATGGGCGGTAAGCTCCCATCCCAATGCGCTCTTATGGAACCAGAGGAGGGTGGACCCAGCGTTTGCAGGGGCAGCGGCAAGATGCTCGATGCTTTCCGTCGACCATTCGGTATGATCTTCTTCAACGACCGCAACGCAGCTCGCTTCGGCCCGGCAGGAGACAACCAGACAGCACTGCCGGCGCAGGTCGCCATGCGGATCCGAAAAATAGAACCTGTCCATTTCATCGAAGTATTTCGGGAAACTGCGCCGCATCCGACGACCGCTCCGCCCAAGAGCCGACAGTTTGCGCCTCAGTCCGAAGCTCGAGCTCGCATGATCGTGCCCGACATAAAGGCGGTTCGCGAGCACGTTCCTGAAGCCTGCGTGTTTGGCGCGGCAGCACCAATGGGTTTCTTCGTAGTAGCCCTGCCTGAAGGATCTTTCATCGAACACGCCAATGGCCTCGACGGCTCTGGCGCTGAGGGCCATGCAAAATCCGACACCTGACAGGATCTCCCTGTCGAGGGCAGGGAACATCGCGAGTGCCTCGTTGATGGCGCCGAGATCAGCACCGCCGGCCAGCGGCAATTCGATCCGGTTCTCCGGGAAGCCGGTATAACTGCTGGAGTTCGAGTAGGGCGTGACCGATGCGATGCCCGGATCGCGCAGGATCGGTTCCGTCAGAACATCGACCCAACCGGTCGGCACGACGGTGTCCGAATTGAGGATGATCTTGTGATTGCCGCTGTGCCGCAAACCGCGATTGACCGAGGCGGCAAAGCCGAGGTTTGTCTCATTGGTGATCAGGTGCGCGTTCGAGCGGCCGTGAGTGAAACTCTGAAGAGCATCCGAGACGCCCGGCTCCCGCGAGGCGTCGTCGATGAGTATGATGGTGTGCTGTGGGTCGGCGTTGTGGGCAAGCGTTTCCATGAGGGGAAGCAACCGCGTCAGGTTGTTGTGCACCGGGACAATGATGTCGACCGCAGGTGTGTTGCCGGTGGAGGAGGCAGACCGTGACTTGCCCAGAACCTTCAAGAGGCCCTGGACGTCGAGTACAATGGCGCCGGGGACATCAGGTGGCATCGGGCGGAGATCTTCCAGAAACAAGACCGGATTGTCCCTGCCAGGTTTGAACTTCGGAAACAGCCGCAATAGGGCACCGGACTGGAACCGGGGTGAGGTGTCGCGTAGTTCTGCGGCGCCGATCTTCACATAGTGGAGAGCCGGTGCCATGGCGGACACACGAACATCGCGGTACGTTGCGGCATAGTGCGCACTATCGAATAGCGGACTTTGCGCGACACGGGTTGCCGTTCGGGTCGGGAACAGTCGGTTAAGCAAAGCTCTAAGCCACACCGGAAAGCCCCCCTTCGATGGCGCTTGGAGGCGACCGAAGTTGCATGATTTCCGTGATTATCCAAAAAGCGAGAATTATCTTCTGTGCTCCCCTCAGTGCAAATATCGAACGAGCGCTCATCATTGGTTCTAAATAGTGAACGCACTGAATAAGTACCCGATTTACATCGCGGACGCGCCGACAGCAGTGGTTCGTGAGTCATTTAGACGCCGACGGTGTTCTTGCACACGCGGACGCGCGTCGCACGACAGGAGTCGAATCTGTTTCGCTGACCCGGATCGTGCAATTCAAACTCCGGATAAGTTGGTTTGTTCCTCGTGTGGCTGTTCTGCCTGAAACTTCTGCGGTTAACTCCTACCAAAGCGGGCTCTGACTTTTCGATCATCCGATATTGGTTGCTTGCGATACAGTGATCCTCTGACACAAGGAAGGTAAGCTTCCGCAGTTAATCAATGTTGCAATTTTCAGCAATTGGATCTGTCACATTGTGTGAGGCAGACCGGTTGAGCAGAGATATCCAATTGTAGTCGAATGGTGCAGTTCACGGTTATCATTGCCACGTATAATCGGGGCGAGCACATTCTCCCCACACTTGTCTCTGCGTTGGACCAGACCCATAAGGATTTCGAAATCCTGATTGTTGGAGACTGTTGTACAGACGTCACCGAGAATGTGGTTCAACCATACCTCAACGAACGTGTGTCCTGGGTTAACCTGCCGGTCAGGGGAGGCAGCCAAACCTATCCCAACAACAAGGGGATTACACTGGCGCGAGGAGAATTCATTGCCTATCTTGGCCACGACGACATATGGATGCCGAACCATCTGGAAGAACTTGCAAGAACATTCGCCGGTGCGCACCGTCCCGACTTTGCAGTCAGCGGATGCATCTGTCACACGCCGATGGGTTCAAGATTTGCGTGGGTGGCTGGTCTCTTCGATGAACCGGCAGCCGCGAATGGCAATTTCTTCCCTCCAACTTCGCTTGCCCATCGATCGGACATCGTTGACACCATAGGGATGTGGCGGGATCCTGAGGAAATCTCAACTCCTGTCGATGAGGATCTGCAAATCCGAGCGGTAATGGCCGGACTGACATTCATTTCTACGGGCTACATAACCGTGCACAAGTTTGCTGCAGGCCATCGATACCTGTCGTATCTGCGGCCAACTTCATCGGAACAGGTTGAGCTTCTGCGCTTGGCGGACGACAAAGACTTTGCCTTGTATGTGGACCGAATTGTTGATGAAGCGAAGCGGGTCGGCACTTTTATGACCTTACGCAACAGGTCCCACGAGAAGTCTGCAAAGGGTGATGTGTACAGACACAACGCTCAAATCAAAGGCATCATCAAGCCAGAGCTGAAGCAGCTTACCGGAAGCGCAACCATCGAGCAGGGTAACGATCCGCGAGCTTTTGACTGGCACCCTGCGGGTGCTGTTCATGCGGAGTTGAGGTGGTCGGGGCCTAATCCTCGTCCAAAGGTTCTCATTCCGTTTTGCGGTGGCAACCTTGTGGCTTGTGCGATGGTGTTCGTCCATGAGGATCGTAACGTGCTGAAAGGTGTCCGCATCTGGTGTGACGGGCAGTTGTTGCCCTCCAGTTGTGTCGCGATCGAAGCTCACGATGAAGGTGAGGCAGTGCACGTGACCATTATGATGCGGCTCGAGCACGACGACTACACCGTGCTTGAAATAGAGCAGCCGGATTCGGCACTCACTGTTGGAGAAAATGGAGCGAGAGTAGGGGTGGCGATGGGAGATATCGACCTTCGCCCAGCCAAGTGGCACGAAGTTTTCCGAGATAACGTGGCCCGTTATGTTCGTGCCCTCAAGAGATGAGTCATTTTCATTCTTGATTCGTGCGAAGGTTCGGCCGGGGTGGCGGGAATTGTCTGGATGGCGGCGAACGCTTCGGAAATTCCGGGTTCAGTTCATGGGGCCAAGAGGTAATGGATCTGCAATCAAGGGCGCTGGCGTTGCCTGGTATCATCGAGATCACTCCGACGAGGTGGAACGACGAAAGAGGCTTCTTTTCAGAGACCTATAGCAGATCAGACTTTTCCGACATCGGCATTGACATCGTATGGGTGCAGGACAATCACTCCTATTCGCAAAAGGCGGGTGTTGTGCGCGGCCTGCACTTTCAGATGCCCCCGTTTGCGCAGGACAAGCTGGTGTGGGTCACCTGCGGCAGGGTTCTGGACGTGGTCGTGGATATCCGCCTCGGATCACCCTCCTTCGGGCAGTGGCTCGGCGTGGAATTGTCGGCCGAAAAGTGGAACCAGCTCTTCATCCCGAAAGGCTTCGCACACGGTTATTCGACCCTGGAGCCCGATACCGAGTTGCTCTACAAGGTGTCTGCTCCGTATTCTCCGGATCATGATCGGGCCATTCGCTACGACGATCCGTCGATCGGCATTGACTGGGGGCTCGGCGGCAAAGCGCCTCTGGTCTCGGACAAGGACGACTGTGCACCTTTGTTGCGGGATACCGACACTGGTTTCGTATGCGGACAGGAGCTTTGAGCGTGGCCGCAACGCGAAGCCCGGCGTGAAAGAGCCGCTCGTTCCATGGCAGTGAAGCACGACGGGAAGAAACGGTTGCTCTTCTACAACTGGGCGCAGTTCGACGATGCCGATGGCCTCGGTGGTGGTGTTTCGGTTTATCTGAGTAACTTGCTCGATGCGCTGTCACGGCGCCAGGATCTGGAAATCTTCTTTCTTTCGGCGGGAGTTCTGTCTGAATGGCTTGATCGCCGTGTGCGGTGGCGCGAAACAGGGAATGTCTATGCCGAACGGGGTGTCAGGTCGTTCGCGATTGTGAATTCGCCAGTCAAAGCGCCGGCACGGGCGATGTTCCATGACATCGGTACCTGGCAGTCAGACACGCAAACACGGGATGTCTTTCGCGATTTCCTGGTTGCGCACGGCCCCTTCGATGCGGTTCACATCCACAATCTGGAAGGCCTGTCTTCCGCTGCGCTGGCGGTGGCGTCGGAGTTTCCGGAGAGCCGCTTCTATTTCACATGGCACAATTACATCCCGGTGTGCCCGCAGGTTCATCTTCTCTATGGCGATGATAAGCCGTGTCTCGACTATGCGGACGGCCGGAACTGCGTGACCTGTGTTGCGCCGCGGCACGGCAAGCGCTTGGCGGGCCGCATGTTTTTAGGGAATAGTCAGCTGGCGGGCCGGGACGCGGGGGATGGAGGGGTGATCGGCGATGCCGATGGCCCGGCCACGCACTACAAGGCCTGGCGGGAGACCAATCTGGCACTGCTGAACGATGTGTTTGACGGCACCATCGCGGTGTCGCCGTTGGTGAAAGAGACCGTCGTTTCTCTCGGTGCAAAGCCCGAGGCGGTCGAAGTGGTGCCGCTCGGCATGGACGTGCATGCGACGCCGAACGAGATGAAGGCCGCCTGGAAGGCAAAGCCGAAACACGACGCGTTCACGTTCTCGTTCGTCGGTTATTCGGGGGCATACAAGGGCTTGCCGTTTCTGGCTGAGGCGCTGGAGGGCGCTCAGGACGCTTTCCTCAAGGAAGATACCGATCTGATCATTGTGGCGCGGATGGGGTGGCGTGACCGGAGACTGGTATCCAGACTTAAAAATCTGTTTCGGCAAGTCACGCTGATCAACGGCTATGACCGCCGGCAGTTGCCAGATATCGCGCGGCAGATAGACGTGAATATCGCCCCCTCCATCTGGCGCGAAACGTTCCATCAGGTTGGCTATGAACTCTTGTGCACGGGCACGCCGTCGATCCTGTCGTCCAGCGTTGGCTTGCGTATGTTTTATCAAAACAAGCCCGATTTCGAGTTTGAGGCCGGCAACCATGCGGACCTGGTCGGCAAGATGACTGCACTGGCGTGCCATCGCGAGAATGTAGCGGCCTTCTGGAACACGCCCGTGTGCCTTCCGAGCATGCAGGAGCACGCTGACGCGCTGTTACGGATCTTGCTTGGTGATTAGACGTGCACCAATGATTTAAGCTCACTTTTTTACCGACAATTGAAATCAGTTTCTTAACCGCATTGCAATGCGATGCCGATAATCTGGCCGTGGTCAGGGGTTTTCGAACCCAATTCCGGGCGCGCCTAGCGTGCGGCATTGTCAGTGAAATCCGTTGCCGCGCCGTTGGTGCGG
>JAJFHL010000295.1 GCA_021775615.1 Hyphomicrobiales bacterium | reverse complement strand
GCGGGATTGGTCAGCGTGTCGAGATGCTTGTAGTTCGACTGGCCGATGACCAGAGCCCGGCCCTTGAGCTGTTCGGCAGCGTCTGCCTGTACCGCAGTGATGGCGACGAGAAATGCGCAGAGCAAAAACAGTGCCGTTGCGAGACTTTGCCTCGCGAAGGTTGCGGTTCTGGTGGAACACCGGGCGCGCCTGTGTCCGTATTGCGTCATGACGCAACGTCACCACACCCGCGCCGCGATGGCAAATGACAGAAAGTTCATATGCGCCGCGGGCAAGTGGCCCGGAATGCGCGCGCCTCAGTCGTCTATTCGCCCGCCGCCTGCACCAGGCTCGGCCCTGAACCCGTTCTGCGGCGTGCATAGGCGCGGACTGCATCGCCGAAGGCGGCGAAGATCTTCACCGAGTCCGGGTTTTCCATCACCTTGTATTCGGGGTGCCACTGGACGCCGAGCGCGAAGGCCTTGGCGTCCCTCACCGAGACCGCCTCGACGGTGCCGTCGGGGGCGGTGGCCTCGGCCTTGAGGCCCGGGGCGAGTTCGGCAATGGCCTGACGGTGCAAAGAGTTTATCTCGATTTCGTCGGTGCCGAGAATGCCGGCCAGTATGCCGCCGGGCGTCAGCCTGGCGGGATGGCGCGGCGCGTAGCGGGTGTCCATGTCGTCGTGCTTGATCTCGCGGTGGTCCAGCTTGCCGGGCAGTTCCTGGACCTCCGACTGCAAGGTGCCGCCGAGCGCCACGTTGAGCTCCTGGATGCCGCGGCAGATGACGAAGAGCGGTACGCCGAGATCGAGCGTGGTGCGGATCAGGTCGAGAGTGGTGGCGTCGCGGGCATCGTCGTGGGGTTCGGCCTGCGGGTCGGACGTCGCGCCATAGTGCGTCGGATGCACGTTCGAGACCGACCCGGTCATGACGATACCGTCGAAGCGTGACACCAGGTCTGGAAGGCTCAGGAGGGCGCCGAGGGACGGGATCATGACCGGCGCCGCCTGCGCCGCCACGGCGACGGAGCGGACATATTTGTCGCCCACACCGTGAAAGATGTGCGGGCCGCGAAGAAAAGTGTCGGCAGGCAGCCCGACCAGAGGCAGAGAAGGTGCGGCGATATCGTTCATCCGTGGACCTTGGCTTCAGTGAAACTTGAAGAGAACCTGATTACTGCAAGAGCGGTCATGAATCCATGGAAATGCGCTGGATACACTGGTTAATGCGCGCATGGTTTGCGCCGACGCCGTCGCCACGGTGCCGAATTAGTGATCTGATCGGGCGCTCTGGTCCGTTCGTTGCACTTGTCATTTTCCACGCCATGGGCTTTAAAAGGCGCTGGAGTTGAGCGTCAGCGCCCGGCATGTGTCACGGCAGGCCGCGACCGGCGCTGACCCGACAACGGAGCAACTGTCGCGACAGGCGCGACAAAAACAAGAACGATGAGGGAGATAAAAATGGATCGCCGTTCATTTATCAAGAAGGCTGGTGTGGCGACGGGGGCAGCCGCCGCCGCAACCACTCTCGCCGCACCCGCAATTGCGCAGGACCGTGTCGAAATTGCCATGGTGACCACCTGGCCGCGCGACTTCCCCGGCCTTGGCACCGGCGCCCAGCGTCTGGCCGCAAACCTTTCGGCCATGACCGACGACCGCATTCAGGTGCAGTATTTCGCCGCCGGCGAACGCGTTGGCGCGTTCGACTCGTTCGACGAAGTCGCCTCCGGCAACGCCCAGATGTATCACGCTGCCGACTATTACTGGAAAGGCAAGCATCCCGGTTGGGCTTACTTTACCGCGGTGCCGTTCGGCCTCACCTACGACGAGATGAATGCCTGGATTCGCTTCGGCGGCGGCCAGGAACTGTGGGACGAGCTGTCCGGCGGCTTTGGCCTCAAGTGCCTGATGGCCGGCAACACCGGCGTTCAGATGGGCGGCTGGTTCAATAAGGAAATCAACTCGGCTGACGACCTCAAGGGTCTGAAGATGCGTATTCCGGGCCTTGGCGGCGACGTCATGGCCAAGCTCGGTGCATCGCCGGTTTCACTGCCCGGCGGCCAGATCTATGAAAATCTGGTGTCCGGCGCGATTGACGCGACCGAGTGGGTCGGCCCCTGGAACGACAGCTTCATGAAATTCTATGAAGCCGCCAAGTACTACTACTATCCGGGCATGCATGAGCCGGGCTCGATGCTGGCTCTGGGCATGAACAAGTCCTGGTGGGAAGGTCTTTCCAAGACCGACCAGATGATCATCGAAGCGGCTGCGTCGCAGGAAAACGACATCATGATGGCGGAATACAACGCCAAGTCCGGCGCCGCGCTGAAAGATCTCGTCGAAAACCAGGGCGTCCAGCTGCGCGAGTTCAACGACGACGTCTATGACGCGTTCTTTGAAGCGTCGGAAGAAGTCTTCGAATCGGCGCGTGATCACAGCGATCTGGCGAAGAGGATCGACGCCAGCTTCCGGGCTGCCCGTGTTGATCTCGGCGCATGGTCGAAGCTGACGATCCAGGCCTATATCGCACAGCGTAACCGCGTTCTTGGTGTCTGATCCTATCGGGTCAGGCTAGAAGTTAGCGGGCGGAACCCATCGGTTCTGCCCGCATCCGAACTCCTGGGGGGAGGTCAAGACACGTGCGTGCTCTTGCAGCAGCAGCAGCATGGCGGCAGAAATGATGGCGGCCGTGCAGACAGATGCCGAAAGCGGCGGTGTAGAATTGTCAGGTCGGAAAAGAGCGCTCGTGCTTCGGGTGCTCGGATTGTCCTGCGTTTCTCTGGCATTCGTCTTTACATTCAATAACTGGCTCATTCACTGGCGGGGCTGGCCGGGCCTGCCCAAGCTCTATTCTCATTTGGAAATTTTCGGACAAACGCCGCTGCCCACACCGCTCAGCGGGGGCGAGCTCGCGCAGGCGGGCGGGCAGGCGGCGCTCTATCTTGTCACCATCGTATTGGTCGTGTTGTGGGTTGGCCGGGACACATCCCGTCCCCTGGTTGCAGATGCGGAGCGGCTCAGCCGGCTTTCCGCATATATCGTGCGCGGGGCGTTCTTCGCGGTCTTCTTTGTCGGACTGGCCGACGCGACGCTCTCATTTCTGAGGGTCGAGGGCTTTCTCGCCGATGTGGTCGGGGAGGAGCTGGCCAAGGACCTTGGACGGTCAAAATACCGTGGCGAGATGGTTCACTATCCGCTGATCTTTGCGTCGTTCGTTCTGGCCCTGTTCACACGCACGCTCGGATTTCACTGGCTGGCGCTGTTCATTGTGGTTGCCGAATTGCAGATCGTGATTGCGAGATTCATTTTTTCCTACGAGCAAGCCTTCATGGCTGACCTGGTGCGCTTCTGGTATGGCGCAATGTTCCTGTTTGCCAGCGCCTACACTTTGCTGGTGGAAGGCCATGTGAGGGTCGACATTCTCTATGCCAGTTTCACCGAGCGCTCGAAGGCGTGGACCAACATGATCGGCGCCATTGTGCTGGGAGTGCCTCTGTGCTGGATCATTCTGACCCGTGGCATGTGGGGCAAGACCAATATGATCAACGGGCCGATGCTGAACTTCGAGATGACCCAGAGCGGGTTCGGCATGTTCGTGAAGTACTTCATGGCCGCCTTTCTGGTCGTCTACTCGATATCCATGCTGCTCCAGTTCGTCAGCTATGCCATGCGGAGCGCGGCCGTTTTGCTGGGCGAGACAAAGCCTGAGGGCAACGGCAACACGACGCAGTCCGAGGCAAGCTGACCATGGAACTCTTTTTCCTCGCCGTTCTCATCCTGACCATGGTGGTTGCGCTGAGTTCCGGATATCCGGTTGCGTTCGCCCTGCCTGGTTCGGCGATCGTTACCATCGGACTGGCCGGGATCTTCGGCTGGCTGTTCGCTGGAGATTCCGGCGCGTACTTCGCGCAAGGCGACCCGATCCAGTGGTTCAATGCAGGCGTGACGAACTTCCGGGGGATTTACTGGGAACCTGAACGCGACACTCTGATCGCGATCCCCCTGTTCATTTTCATGGGGATCATGCTGGAGCGCTCGAAGATCGCCGAAGACCTGCTGATGACCATGGCGCAGCTGTTCGGTCCGATCCGCGGCGGTCTCGGCATTTCAGTCGTGGTTGTGGGTGCGCTGCTTGCCGCCACCACCGGCATTCTCGGCGCAACGGTGGTCGCCATGGGTCTGATCTCGCTGCCGGTGATGCTGCGTAACGGCTATTCGAGGTCGCTGGCGACGGGTACGATCGCCGCATCGGGAACGCTCGGGCAGATCATTCCGCCCTCCATCGTGCTGATCATTCTCGCCGACCAGTTGTCCAATGCCACGGACCAGGCGCTCACTCTGCGCAAGTCCCTCTTCAAGGACGGCACCGGCAATTCGTCGCTGCCGGCGGAGTTCGGCATGACCTCGGCGAGCGCCGGCGATATGTTTCTCGGCGCCTTCCTGCCGGGCCTCGTGCTGGTCGGGCTCTACGTCACCTATATCTTCGTGCTGGCGCTGGTGCGCCCCAAAGTGGCGCCCGCGGTGCCCTATGACGGCAAGTTCGACGTCAGGTTCTGGGGCCGGGTGTTCGTTGTGTTGGTGCCGCCGCTCACCCTGATCGTTGCCGTGCTCGGCTCCATCATTCTCGGCATCGCGACGGTGAACCAGGCCGGCGCCATCGGCGCCATCGGCGCGATGATCATGGCCGGGTACCGGTTGATGGAAGGCAAAAGAACCGCCTTCTATCCCGCCATCATGGCCATCGTGGCGATAGGCATGCTGGTCTATCTGCTCAATAATTACGATATCAACGTGAAGTCGATCAACACGTCCGAGGATGTGGTCGGCATCACGTTTGCGGCCATTGCGGTTGGCCTGCTGATGATCTCCGTTATCTGGAGCGGCTACCGGGCGTGGAAAGTCGACAAGACGCTTGAGTGGGTGATGGTCGAGACGGCGAAGACCACGTCGCTGGTCTTCATCATCCTTCTCGGTGCGGCAATGCTGACCGCCGCCTTCCGCGCGTTCGGCGGCGAGGAACTGGTGCGTCACTTCCTGTCCGGCCTGCCAGGCGGGTTCTACGGCAAGTTCATTGTCGTCATGGCGGTGATCTTCGTGCTCGGCTTCTTTCTCGACTTCATCGAGATTGCGGTGGTCGTGGTGCCGATCATTTCGCCGATCCTGCTGGCCGACCCGACCGCCAATGTCACGGCGGTCTGGCTCGGTGTGATGATCGGCGTCAACATGCAGACATCATTCCTGACGCCGCCTTTCGGGTTCGCCCTGTTTTACCTGCGCGGCGTGGCGCCGCCCGCGGTCAAGACGCTCGAGATGTACAAGGGCGTGGTGCCGTTCATCATCCTGCAGCTCTTTGCGCTTGGTATTGTCGGCTTCTATCCGAGCCTTGTGAACTATCTGCCGAACCGCGTGTATCTCACTTCGGAGACGGCTCCGCCGCCACAGAACCCGCGTCTTCAGTTGTGCCTGGAAGAGCATCTGTTCACCGTCTACGACGAAGACGGTCAGGCCATAAAGACGGCAATAGACAAGGCGGAAACGCTCGATGTGTCTTACCTGCCGGAAAAGTTACGGAAGTCCTTCATCGGCGGGCTCGAAAATGCGGGCAAGTCGTTCGATATGGTGGCGGCCGTGCGCGAGGCGCAGGCGGCGTATCAGGCAAACCTCGACGGCTACGAGCCGTTGCACAGATCGGTGCGCGAACAACAGAAAGTGGCGCGGATCGTTGAGGCAAAAATCGCGCCTCTCGAGCGGCGGCTGCGCCGTCTGTCGGGGAGTGCAGATGCGTCGAATGAAGCGATTGACCGCCTGAAAGCGCAAATCGAGTCTCTGCGAGCAGAGGCGACTGAGCTCAGAGGGCAGGTTCCGGCCAATTGGGAAGAGAACCGCAAACAGCATCTGGCGCTTGAAAAGACCGAGACGACCGCGCGGCGCAATTACCGCCGCAATGTGGACGGCGCCTATGAGCCGGTGAAGGAAATCCTCACCGTCGTCGGCGTCGTTGACGCGCTGATTGCGCTGGATGGTGAAATCCGAAGCCTCGCCAACGTCATCGAGAACGATGCGTCGGAACCGGCAATGGAGAAGATCAAGGCGGTCGAGGGGCTGCTGGGTGACGTTGCCGGCGTCAGTGCCATCCGCTCGAAGCTGTCGAAGGCGCGGCGGGCGATGCGCGGGGATGAACCCGACCGCGCCAAAGCCATGGGCGAGTACACCGCTGCTCTTGAGATCTTTGATGCGGAGGTGACCTGGCGCAAGCGGGCGGCAACGGAACTGCTGCCGGGCCTCAGCGAATACAATGACGGCATCAAGGGCACGATCGGCGTGCGGCTGCAGGAACGCCTGACAAAAGATCTGGCGACCACCGTGGCGGCCTGCCTGTCGAACCACCGCGATATCTCGCTGAGCTTCTAAGGCAGGGAACCGATCCTTCGGGTGGCCCCGTCAGCGCATTGCTGATAGGGACACGTCATGCTGCTCAGACTTGCCAGGGCGATCGATAAGGTGAACCGGCGTGTCGGCCGCGCTGTTGCCTGGCTGGCGCTCGCCATGGTGGCGGCGCAGTTTGCCGTTGTCGTGCTGCGCTACGTGTTCGCAATCGGTTTCGTGTGGCTGCAGGAATCGGTGCTCTATTTCTATGGCACGGCATTCCTGCTGGGGGCGGGATACACGCTCCTGTCCGACGGACACGTGCGTGTTGATGTGTTCTACCGCACGGCGACGGAGAGAACCCGCGCGCTCATCGACCTGGCCGGTTCGGCGCTTTTGCTGCTGCCTGTCTGCGGGCTGATCCTGTGGTCGTCATGGGGCTACGTGCTCGACGCCTGGAGCGTGGCGGAGCGGTCCGGCGAGGCGCTCGGACTGCCGTTCACATTCGCCTACAAGACCCTGATATGGGCGTTCGCGGTGTTGCTCGGGGCACAGGGGCTCTCGCTTGCCCTCAAGTCGGCGGCGACATTGTCGGGCGCCGGCGGGCCGGCCGGCGAGCGCCGGCCATGATCACCCCGGAAGTCCTGTGCCTGGTGATGTTCGCCGGCGTCTGCGTGGCGCTTCTGGCCGGTTACCCGGTTGCCTTCACCCTGGCCGGCGTCAGCACCGCCTTTGCGTTTCTGGGCGCCGCGCTGGGTGTGTTCGACCCGGCGCTCCTCAATGCCATCCCTTCGCGGCTCTATGCCCTGATGATCCGCGAGCCGCTGGTGGCGGTGCCGCTTTTCGTCTTCATGGGCGTGACCCTGGAGCGCTCGCGGATCGCCCACGAGATGCTGATCGCCATGAGCGGTGTCTTTCGATCGGCGCCTGGCGGTCTGGCGATATCGGTCAGTCTCGTCGGCATGTTGCTGGCCGCCTCCACCGGCATTGTCGGCGCCACCGTGGTGACGCTTGGGCTCTTGTCGCTGCCGGCGATGCTGGGCCGGGGATATGCTCCGGCCTTTGCCGCCGGAACGGTCGCGGCGGCGGGAACCCTGGGGCAGATCATCCCGCCGTCGATCGTTCTGATCTTTCTTGGAGACCAGCTGTCGATTGCCTATCAGAGCGCACAATATGCCGCCGGCAACGCGGCGCCGGACAGTGTCTCGATCAACGACCTCTTTGCCGGCGCCCTGCTGCCGGGTCTTGTGCTGGTCGGCCTCTACATCATCTATCAGGTGGCCTATGCCTATGCGCGTCCCGAAAAGGCTCCGCCCGGCGGCGGTGCACCGGGAGACACGCAACCCGTGGCCGGCGCGCGGGAACTTGCCAGATCGCTGTTTGCCCCTCTGGTCCTGATCATAGCTGTTCTTGGCTCCATCCTGTCCGGCATCGCGACGGCCACGGAGGCCGCAAGTGTCGGCGCGGTCGGCGCGCTGCTGCTGGCGGCGCAACGGGTTGCCGCGGCGCGGGCCTTTGCAGTTGCAGCGGCATGCCTGCTGGGCCTGGTGGTTCTGCGCTCGGCCTTCGACCTGCGCCCGCAGCGCACCGATATCGCGGTTGGCGACTGGATCGCGATTGCCGTCGCTCTTGCCCTGTGCGCCGGCGCCGCGTGGGGGCTGGTCCGCGCGGTTGCGCGCCTTCATGCCGAGCGGGCCGAGGCCGGTGCCTCGGTGCTGCAGGAGATCTTGCGCACCACCCTGCGGATCACCTCCATGGTCTTCGCTATCGTCATTGGGGCGTCCCTGTTTGCGCTGGTGTTCCGCGGTCTTGGCGGCGCCGCGATGATCGAGGCTTTCCTCGACGACCTGCCCGGCGGACCCATGACCGCCATGCTGGTGGTCGTGGCCGTCATGTTTCTGCTTGGCTTCTTTCTCGATTTTCTCGAGATCATCTTTGTTGTGGTGCCGGTGGTGGCGCCGGTGCTGCTGCAGATGGAAATGACCACCGGCGAACCGATGAACCCGGTGTGGCTCGGTGTCATGATGGCGATTGTCCTGCAGACGTCGTTCCTGACGCCGCCCTTCGGATTTGCCCTGTTCTATCTGCGCGGGGTTGCTCCCGACGAGGTGCGCACGCTAGACATCTATCGCGGCGTCGCACCCTTCGTGATGATCCAGCTGGTTTGCCTGGCGATTGTCTGGTCGCTCCCGGCGATCGCCACGTGGCTGCCGGACGCACTCTATGGCCGATGAAGGGAACAGCGGAGGGGAAACGTGTGAGTGATATGAAGAAAGCGCAGGAGTTGTTCGACCTGACCGGCAAGGTGGCTCTGGTTACCGGAGCGTCAAGCGGTCTCGGCCGGCGTTTTGGGCAGGTGCTGGCGGCGCATGGCGCCAAGGTGGTGCTGGCGGCGCGCAGCGTCGACAAGCTCGAACAGCTGAAGGGCGAGATTGAAGCCGCCGGCGGCGAGGCGATCGCGGTTGCCCTCGATGTCGCCGACAGGTCACAGATCGCGGGCGTCTTCGATGCGGCGGAAAAGGCTTTCGGCACGGTTTCCGTCCTGATCAACAATGCCGGCGTTGCTTCGCAGCAGCCGTTCCTCGAGATCTCCGAGGAAGACTGGCGCGGCGTGCACGACGTCAACTATGAGGGCGTCCGGGCGATGGCGCAGGAGGGTGCGCGGCGCATGGCGGATGCGGGAAGCGGCGGATCGATCGTCAATGTCGCCTCGATCCTTGGACTGCGGGTCGCCAAAACGCTGAGTTCCTATGCGGTGACCAAGGCGGCGGTGATTCAGCTGACCAAGGCGATGGCGATCGAGCTGGCCCGCTACAACATCCGGGTCAACGCGATTGCGCCGGGTTACGTGCTGACGGAGATGAATCGCGAGTTTTTTGAATCGGACGACGCCCAGCCATGGATCAACGCGATCCCGCAGCGCCGCATCGCCGAGCCGGAAGAACTCGACGGCCTCATCTTGCTGCTGGCGTCGGATGCGTCGTCCTTCATGACCGGCTCGGTGTCGGTGATCGATGGCGGTCATTCGCTGGGCGTGTGAGTATTCCGGACGAGAGGGAGTTTTATGGATTTCAATCTGCCACCCGACATCGAGGCCCTGCGCTTGCGTGTGCGCGAATTCGTTGCCGAAGAGGTGATGCCGCTCGAAGAGAACCCCGACAACTTCAATGAATACGAGAACCTGAAGCTTTCGATCCTCGACGAGATCAGGGCGAAAGCGAAGGCCGCAGGCCTGTGGGCGCCGCAGATGCCGCGCGACCGTGGCGGGCTGGAGCTGCCGGTGATTGGATGGGCGGCGATCTACGAGGAGGCGGCGCGCTCGATCTTCGGGCCGATGGCGATCAACTGTCAGGCGCCCGACGACGGTAATATGAGCGTCCTCAACAAGATCCTTCCCAATGACGCCATGAAGGACAAATGGCTGCAGCCGATCATCGACGGCGATGTGCGCTCGTCCTTCGTGATGACCGAACCGCATCCAGGCTCGGGCTCCGATCCCGGCGGCATGATGCTGACCAAAGCCGAGCGCAAGGGCGACCGCTGGGTCATCAACGGGCACAAGTGGTACATTTCAGGGGCCGAGGTGGCGACCCACTTCATCGTGGTCGCGCGCACTTCCGACGATCCGCGCAAGGGCCTCACGGCGTTTCTCTATCACCGGGACGATCCGGGCTGGAGCATCGTCCGGCGGATCGCGAATATGGGCCCGGACGAGCATGGCGGCGTCTGCGAGGTGAAGTTCGACGGACTCGAGATTCCCGACGAGCACCGGCTCATGGACATAGGCGATGGTCTCAAGATCACGCAGATCCGGTTGGGCCCGGCGCGGCTCACCCACTGCATGCGATGGACCGGCCTTGCCAAGCGCTGCATGGAAATCGCCAATGCCTATATCTCCGAGCGCATGGCGTTCGGGGCGCTGCTGGCGGACCGCGAATCAATCCAGATGATGCTGGGCGACGTGGCGAAAGACATCCATGTGGGCCGCCTGCTCACCATGAATGCGGCCTGGAAGATCGACCAGGGAGACTATGCCCGCAAGGAAGTCTCGATGGCGAAGATCCATGTCGCCGACGCGCTGCACAAGGCGGCTGATGTCGGCATTCAGCTGTGTGGTGCAAAAGGTTACTCAAAAGACACACTTTTGGACTGGATTTACCGCTATGCGCGATGCGCGCGTCTGGTGGATGGCGCTTCGGAGGTGCATAATATGGTGCTCTCCAAGTATTACCGGCAGGAGGGCAACGACTTCTGGCGCTGGGGCGTTTGAACACCGGGCGACACCGTCTTGTGATTTGACAGGGTGCGCCCATATATGTCAGTATTGCTTACCTAATTGAGGCGGAACCAATCGCCCTACCGATGATCTATAGGGAAGGACCACCATGTCGCTTGCCGATGTCAGCCTCAAAGACAGATTCGATCTCACCAAGGACAACGTTCTCCTGAGCGGAACCCAGGCGCTGGTGCGCGTCACCATGATGCAGCACGAGCGCGACATGCGTGCCGGCCTCAATACCGCCGGTTATGTTTCAGGATACCGGGGCTCGCCGCTTGGCGGTCTCGACCAGCAGTTCGCCCGCGCCAAGCCGTTTCTCGAGCCGCATAACGTGGTCTTCGAGCCGGGGCTCAACGAGGACATCGCGGCCACCGCCCTGTGGGGCTCGCAGCAGGCGGAGATGCGCGGCGAAGGCAAGTATGACGGGGTGTTCGGCATCTGGTACGGCAAGGGGCCGGGCGTCGACCGCTGCGGCGACGTGTTCCGCCACGCCAATGTTGCCGGGTCGTCGAAGAACGGCGGCGTGCTGGTGCTGATGGGCGATGACCACATGGCCGAGTCGTCCACGGTTCCGCACCAGAGCGAATTCATCCTGATGGATGTCATGATGCCGGTGCTCAATCCGGCCGGCGTCCAGGAGCTTCTCGACTACGGCATCTACGGCTGGGCCCTGTCGCGCTACAGCGGCTGCTGGGTCGGCATCAAGTGCGTCAAGGACACGGTTGAATCGACCAGCGTGGTGGACACCTCCATCGACCGGGTCAAGGTCGAGCTGCCGAGCGACTTCGACATGCCCGACGGCGGGCTCAATATCCGCCCCAGCGACGACCGCCTGGAGGCGGAAGCGCGACTGCATGATCACAAGCGCTTTGCGGCCGTCGCCTTCGCGCGCGCCAACAAGCTCGACAAGATCATTCTTTCGGGCGGCCGCGCACCGAAGATCGGCATCGTCTCCGCCGGCAAGAGCTATCTCGATGTGCGCCAGGCGCTGGACGAACTGGGCATCGACGAGGTTGCCGCGTCGAAGCTCAGCGTGCGGCTGCTCAAGGTCGCCATGACATGGCCGCTTGTGCCGGACGTGGTGAGCGAGTTCGCCAGCGGCCTCGATCTCATCATCGTGGTCGAGGAGAAGCGCTCGCTGATGGAGACCCAGATCCGCGAACAGCTCTACGGCATGGCCAAGGCGCCGACGATCATCGGCAAGAAGGACGAGAACGACGAGCAGCTGTTTCCGGCCAAGGGCGCGCTTGACCCGAACAGCATCGCCATCGCCATCGGCGAACGGGTTTTGAAGCGACACAAGAACCAGGACATGGAAGCAAGGGTAGGTTCGCTGAAAAGCGCCCAGTCGAACATCCGCAACGCCCCGGACCTGGCAACACGCATTCCGTATTTCTGCGCCGGCTGCCCGCACAACTCATCGACCGTGGTGCCCGAAGGAGGCCGCGGCTATGCCGGCATCGGCTGTCACTGGATGGTGCAGTACATCCCCAGGCGCAACACCGAAGGCGCCACACATATGGGCGGCGAGGGGGCCAACTGGATCGGTGAGGCGCCGTTCTCGACGCGCGGCCATGTGTTCCAGAATCTGGGCGATGGCACCTATAACCATTCCGGCATTCTGGCGCTCAGGGGCTGCATCGCCGCCGGCGTCAACATCACCTACAAGATCCTCTACAACGACGCGGTCGCGATGACCGGGGGGCAGGCACACGAAGGCAACCTCACGGTGCCGATGATCGCCCAGCAGGTGGCGGCCGAAGGCGTTGCGCGCATCGCCGTCATGAGCGACGAGCCCGACAAGTATCCTTCGGTCACCGGCTTTCCGCCCTTCACGACGGTGCATCACCGCGACGAAATCGATGCGGTTCAGGAAGAGCTGCAGGAGATCGGCGGCGTCTCGGTGCTGATCTACGACCAGACCTGTGCGGCTGAAAAGCGCCGCCGCCGCAAGCGCGGCCTGTTTCCCGACCCGCCCAAGCGGGCGTTCATCAACGAACTGGTCTGCGAAGGCTGCGGCGATTGCGGCGTCAAGTCGAACTGCGTCGCCATCGTGCCGTCGGAAACCGATTTCGGCCGCAAGCGCCAGATCGACCAGTCGGTCTGCAACAAGGATTTTTCCTGCGTCAACGGCTTCTGCCCGAGTTTCGTCACCGTCCATGGCGGTGAACTCAGGAAGGGGCAGGCAACCGCGCCGAAGGCCGATCAGGTGGTGGCCTTCGAAGCTCTGCCGGAGCCCGCCGTCGCGGCGCTTTCGCAGCCCTATGGCATCCTCATCACCGGCATCGGCGGCACCGGGGTGGTGACCATCGGCGCGCTTCTGGGCACGGCGGCTCATCTCGAAGGCAAGGGCGCCGGCATCATCGACATGGCGGGTCTGTCGCAGAAGAACGGCTCGGTCGTGACGCACATGAAGATCGCCGCGCGGCCGGACGACATTCAGACGATCCGGGTTTCGGCGGGCGCCGCCGATCTGGTTCTGGGCTGCGACCTGGTGACCACGGGGTCGGAGAAGAACCTCGCTGCTGTCGGCGATGGGCGCACCCGGCTTGTGGTCAACGCGCAGGAGACCATGCCCGCCGACTTTACGAGGCACGCCGATTACAGTCTGCCGGCCGAACGGCTGCGTCTCGGCATCGAGGCGCGCGCCAACGCCAGGAACGTCGACTTCGTGCAGGCGACGCGGCTGGCGACGGCGCTGCTTGGCGATTCAATCGGCGCCAACCTGTTTCTGGTCGGTTATGCCTGCCAGAAGGGCCTTCTGCCGGTTTCGTCCGCGGCTATCGAACGGGCCATCGAGCTCAACGCGGTCTCGGTGGAGATGAACAAGACCGCGTTCCTGTGGGGACGCAGGGCGGCCCATGATCTGGTGGCGGTGGAGGCAGTCGTCGCACCGCGGGCGGACGGTGGAGACGATACGCCGGCCGCCACCGAAACCCTCGAAGAATTCGTCGGGCGGCGCGCGGGCTTTCTTGCCGCCTACCAGAACGCGGCCTACGCAGAACGCTATCGAGCTTTCGTTGCCAGGGTGAACGAGGCGGAGACCAGCAAGGTCAAGGGTTCGGACGCGATGGCACGTTCGGTCGCGCGCTACCTGTTCAAGCTGATGGCCTACAAGGACGAGTACGAAGTCGCCAGGCTCTACACCGACGGCACTTTCGCCGGCGAAGTGGCGAAGCGGTTCACCGGCGATTACAAGCTGCGCTTCCATCTTGCGCCGCCGCTGCTCGGCCGCCGCGACCTTCATTCCGGCGAACCGGTCAAGACCGAGTTCGGCTCATGGATGATGCCGGCGTTCAAGGTGCTGGCCAAATTCAGGTTCCTGCGCGGCACGGCGTTCGACATTTTCGGCTACTCCGATGAACGCAAGCGGGAACGCTCGCTGATCGCCGAATATGAGGCGATGATCGGCACGGTGCTCGACGGGCTGAACGATGCCAATCATGACGTGGCGGTGGAGCTGGCCGAGGTGCCCGAGCACATCCGCGGTTACGGCCATGTCAAGGAGCGGCACATCGAAGAGGCGAAGAAGCTCGAGGCCGAGCTGCTTCAGAAGTTCGGCACCGCCGGCATGCGTGCGAAGAAAGTGGCGTAGGGTTCCGGGCTTCAGCCGGTCCAACCGGGATCTGCAAAGAGGTCCGGCACTTTGTCCAAGGTCGCAAGCTCGGCGTCCGGTGTGTAGTCCGGCAGGGGATCGCGGCCGGTGCCGCGGTTGATCCAGACGCAGCGGAAATCCATGTCGCGGGCGGCCGCGAGATCGAGATGCGGGCTTGCGCAGATATGCACGATATCGGCTTTGGTAACGCCCAAGGCCGCGTGTGCGTGCTCGAATATCTTCGGCGACGGCTTGTAGGCCTGCGCCTGTTCGGCGGTGATTACCCGATCGATGTGGCCGCCCATCTGGTCGACATTACCGGCGATGATGTCGTCGTCGGTGTTTGAGATGATGCAGAGCCGAAAGCCCATGCCCTTCAGGACACCAAGCGTTTCGGTGACTTCCGCGAAGGGCGGCATTGCCGAGATGCCGCCGGTCAGGGTCGTGATGTCCCGCGCGGCATAGGGCAGGCCCAGCTCCTCCATTGCCTGTTTGAGCGCGGTGCCGGCGATGTCGCGGAACGAGCGGTGCGGCGGGGTCTGTTCCAGAACATGCTCGTAGCGGTCGTAACCCTCGATCAGCGCAGCGGCATCAATGCCCGCTTCACTGTGGCGCGAGAGAACGGTTTGAACCGCGGCGAGCAGCCCTTCGTCCCACTGAATGAGAGTGCCGTAGCAGTCGAAGGTGAGCCAGTCCGGTCTCTGTCCCGATAGGTTCATATACGCTCAGGCTTTGCGGTTTTTGCGTTCTGCGGCAACTTGTCCACATGCAACGCCACGCGTCAACCGCCGCACGCGATACGGTTTTCTCGTCTCCTTCATGATGCGGAAACGCACGCCTTTACCACCCCTCATACTATAGATTGTGTTCGCCGTTTGGCGGGCTATACTCGCCCCCACAAGAATGATAATACACGGGCCGCCTGCAGATGGCGGTCACGCTGTCGCTGGCGAACGTGATACAGAATTGAACACAAATCGCTTGATTTTGTAACGCATTCGTCGCAAATATTCAGCGCCTGATAGGGGCGCATAAACTGGACCAACGACGGCTTGAGGGAGGCGAATCGTGGGGACTGGGTCATCATCCTTGGATGGATGCGATACTTTTCCGAAGTTGCTGATCCGCAATGCGCGGATCTTTGCACAGCGCCCGGCCATGCGCGAAAAAGAGTATGGCATCTGGCAGACATGGACCTGGGCGGAGACGCTTGAAGAGATCAGGGCCTATGCGCTGGGTCTCAAGAAACTCGGCCTGAAGCGCGGCGACAAGGTGGCGATCGTCGGCGACAACCGTCCAAGACTCTATTGGACAGTCGCTGCCGCCCAGAGCATCGGTGCGGTTCCCGTTCCGGTCTATCAGGACTCCGTTGCCGAAGAGATGGCCTATGTCTTCGAGCATGCCGAAGCCGCCTTCGCTGTGGTTGAGAACCAGGAGCAGGTGGACAAGATTCTGCAGATCGGCGAGACCGTCAAAAGCATCAAGCACATCATCTATGACGACGTGCGCGGCCTGCAGGCCTACACGGTCAAGAACCTGCACTCATATGCGGATATCGTGGCGAGCGGCCGAGAGATCCTGGCAACCGACGAGACGGCAGCCGACACCTGGCAGAAAGAAGTCGACACGGGCAAGGGCAGCGATGTCGGCGTGATGCTTTATACCTCCGGCACGACCGGGCGGCCGAAGGGTGTCATGCTGACCAATGACAATGTCCTGATCAGCGCCGCAAATGCCTGCAAGTTCGAGGGCCTGGACGAGAACGACGAGATCCTGGCCTACCTTCCGAT
>JAJFHL010000294.1 GCA_021775615.1 Hyphomicrobiales bacterium | reverse complement strand
GGTGACCGCGGTTACAGTGGCTCGAACGATCCTGGGATATCAGTGCACTGAGGATGATGACCGCCAACCGGTCATCACGCGATTGTGAAGATTTCAGGCTTTTCGCGACAGCTTGAAACGACTAATCGGAAAGAGCATATTTGTTTCAGGTGATGTGTCTTGAAGAACCGCTTCGTCATAGCCCTGCTGGCCTTTGCCCTGTTGGCGATGCCATGCGCCAAGATTGCGACGGCCTACGCCGGTGCGCAGGCAGGCGCGTCCTATGCAGGAACGCTCGAGGCGCTGATTGAAGGTGGCGCTTTTCCCGAAGCCGGGACACTCGTCGTCGCCGAGAGCGATGACTCGACACCGGTGTGCCACAAATCCTGCAAGACATGGCAGGGTGTCGTGCCCAGGCCTGACGATCTGGCCGCTATGGGCGCGAAGATCCAGATCGTTGTTGCGCTTCTTTCATACGACGTTGACCTGCCCAGCTACTCGGTTGAGCAGGCTGACTTTGGCGCACGTGGCCCGCCTGAGCCGACCGGCCCGGTTTTCGAGGCCTTCTATGCCAAGACCTCACGCTTCCTGAGTTGAAACTCCGAACATTGCTGATCGTTTGACGGCGTCGCGCCTGCGCATTTGCGTTTGCGATGCCTCGTAGCCAGGTCCTTCGGGGCCGCTCGACAGTATCCAATTTTGGGTTCGGAGCTTACAGCATGAAAAACAAGACTACCTTGGCCGTTCTGGCCGTGGCCGCCGCATTGACGGCGCCAGCCGGGTTCGATGCGGCACATGCCGGCCGTTTCAGTGATGCGTTGGAAATCGGATCACCGGTCGCCCGGTACAAAGGCAAGAAGGTCGTCGATTACGCGACCAAACATGCCAAAGGCACCATCATCATCGACACCAGGGAACGGGCGCTTTACTTCGTCATGGGCGGCGGGAAGGCGATGAAATATGGCGTCGGTGTCGGTCGCCAGGGCTTTTCCTGGGCCGGTGCGGCGAACATCGCGCATAAGGCGGAATGGCCGGCCTGGCGCCCGCCGGCGGCGATGCGCAAGCGTGAGCCGCATCTGCCGGCCTACATGGAGGGCGGGCCGGAAAATCCGCTCGGCGCCCGTGCGCTCTATCTGTTCCAGGGCGGGCGCGACACGCTCTACCGCATTCACGGCACGTCACAGCCGCACACAATCGGCCTGGCGGTGTCGAGCGGCTGTATCCGCATGCTCAACGAAGAGGTCATCGATCTCTACGAGCGGGTCCGGATCGGCGCGCGCGTCGTGGTGATCTGATGCCACGCGAGGGTGAGAGGCGGGGACGGGTTGTTCCCCGCCGTCGGCACAACACAGCTGGAGGAAAAGCTGATGGAAGCGCTTGAAGATACCTTCGATGTCGAAGACATGCTGCACGGCCAGACGCCCTGCCGGCGTGGTCCCCATGCCCTTGACATGGTGCTGCGCCGAGGCGAAGCGCTGTTCCGGGCGGGCGATACCTGTACCCGTTTCTTCGTGCTGCGCGAAGGGGTGATCAAGGTGCAGGCGGTGTCGCGCACCGGACGCGAGATCGTGCTCTACCGGGTGCGCCCCGGAGAAATCTGCATGATGACGGCAGCAAGCCTGATGAACGGCATGCCGTACAGAGCTGACGGCATTGCCGAGGACGATGCCCGGGTGCAGTTGTTGGGTGCGGCCGACTTTGACCGGCGCATCGCGGCAGACGAGACGTTCCGGCGCTTCGTTCTGAGCTCTCTTGCCACGCGGATGCACGGCGTGGTCCGGTTGCTGCAGGACGTCGCCTTCGAGGGCCTGGGCGGTCGGCTCGCCGCTCTGCTCCTGGCGCGCAGCAGTGCCGACGGGGTGGTCCGTGACACGCATGAGGCGCTGGCACTCGAACTGGGGTCGGCGCGCGAGGTGGTCTCACGGCGGTTGAAATGCTTTGAGCAGAAGGGCTGGGTCAAACTGGCGCGCGGACAGCTCGATGTGACCGATGTGTCGGCACTGCAGCGCTTGTGCGAATGGGGCGAATGAACCGCTTCAGGACGTCGCCGCAAATGAGCCGATCCATGGCGCGAGCTTGAAGCTGAGCAGCAATGCCAGACCGACGCCGACGAGGGCGCCGGTGCGCATGGAGTTGCGGTAGCCGCGCTCCATGTCGTTGATGGGCGGTTTGAAATCATACTGCCGGAGTATGAGAATGTGTATCGCGACCAGCCAGATCACTGCCGAGATCGCCAGCCAGAGGCGGCAGTCGAAGGGAAGCAGGCCGAAACCGCACAGGAGTGCGATCACCACGCCCGCGACCGCCATGCCGGCAAACGCCCGGGCGGTCGAGATCACCAGGCCGGCGATGAAAAGCATATAGGTTCCCTTTCACGTATCCGGGGTCGTACCTTGCCCGTGGGCCGCAGGCGCTGGCAAGACCCCTGTCGAGCACTTCTGGCCGGCACCTCTGACCGGCACACTGGATTTTCTTGCCGCGCGCTGTGGACCGTGCTGTAACGCGGCCGGTTAACAAGGATGACGGCAAGTGGTCTGCACGCCCTCCGCACTCGCGCCGCCGAGCTACACCGATCTGGAACTGCCGCGATGGAGCTGCCTTCCGAGCCATGTGGCCCTGGCCGACTTCGAGCGGCTGGCGCCGGCGAGCGCCGACATGCCGGACAGGCTCGCTCCCGACCTGGTGCCCGATCAACTCGCCTTCCGCTACGGCATCGATCTCTTCAATGCCGGGTTCTACTGGGAAGCGCATGAGACCTGGGAACCGGTGTGGATGGCACTGCCGCCCAACAGCCGCGAGCGCATCGCCTGCCAGGCCCTGATCCAGGCCGCCAACGCCTGTCTCAAGCTGCGCTTCGGACGCGCCAAGGCATTCGGGCGGCTGGCAAAGGAAGTGATGCGCCATGTGAGCGATGCAACGGTGGGGGCCGGACGCGTCGCGGGCATGGATATGGAGGCATGGAGCAAGGCGTTTCAGTGTTTTGCCGATGACGTTGCCGCCGGACGTGAGATTGAATACGGGTTCTCGCCAGCAAATGTACCCGGTTTTCCACTCGTTTATCTGGAACCGACCTGAACCGGAAGCGGCACCCCGCGGTGGTGTATAGTGTTGCTGCGGACCGTCAGAAAAGTTAGCCCGGCTCGTATTCCGGATGATCGTGCAGCAACTTCATGAATTTCTCATCCAAGGATTTCCTGCTGGCTTCGAGGCGGTCTATTGCCTCTTTCCCATACCGGCTCAGTTTGTGTTCCATCAGTAACCCAATGTCTTCTATTATCGTCGGATTGCCGGCCTGAAATCCCTCGCCTTCATAAAATCCACCACGCACGGAGAGCAAGATATGCCAAAACGGATCTTCGGTCGGAATATGTTGGAAATTCTTGCTGCGGATGAAGTCATCGATTCGATCTGAAATGTGGATACTTCGATTGCCTTCGTCCTTGAGTCCATCAGTTGCAGTCTCATCGTATTCGGCACCCGCAGATGAAATCAGCGCTGAAAGCTGGCTTGGTAGCTCCGATAGAGATGAGATTTTTCGATCAACATGCTCGATCGTGAGCCGCTGAGTGTATTGGCTGTGGAACGCTTCCAACTGTGCAGAACACTGAGCGCGTTCATCATCGTTCAGGATTTCCGTTGCCGCGCAGTTGATCTTTGGGTGGAAATCCGGCAGCGCCGCAATTGCGATCTCAAGTTCTCCAAGGCGGGCCCGGGCAAATTTCGCATAGATCGAGTTTGGAAACTCGTTGATGAACGCTTCCAGAACCGCGCTGCTGTCGGTTCCCTGGATCGCCTGCCACGTGGAAGCCGCCGTGTCCGTTTGAGCCGGGGCGTCTGGCGGGAGTTTTGCAGCAAGTTCATTGTTCTGCGATGAAACCGAAAACACAAAGTCACCCCTGTCCAGGGACAGGGCGCTGAGTTTGCCGTACCTCGGTGTTTGCCGCCCACCGGTCAAGGTTGTGATTTTGTCGTGCAGGAACAGTCCGATTTCCGTTCCAGTAATGTAACCATCTCTGTTCGAATCGGCATGGGGCTCCAGGCCGTTGAGGGCATCGATGAACAGCGATCTGAAGTCTCCGTTATCACTGACGACCTGGTCTGCGTCACCTGACGATACAAATTGGCGAACCGGCAGGGTGGTTGCGCGGCGGATTGTTGGAGAGGCAGGCGTGCGTGCCGTATCGAAGATGGTTCCCGCGAAACAGGAGTCGAATATGGTCAGTACGTGCCTCGAGCGAATTTCTCGCATGTAACGGCCAAAACTGCGCAGAGAAAGTGCTGCGCGGCGGAATTCTGCTCCGTTGTCCGGGCCCGGCGAACCTGCCGGTACGAGGTAACCTTCACCATTAATCGTGTGCCCGTGGCCGGCGAACCATATCATCAAGCGGGCGTCCGCATCCTGGCCCTTGGTAAAGACGAACTGCTCTATTGTGCTGCGCAATTGGCTGCTGTCCGGATCGAGTGTGAGTTCGACGACAAATCCTCGTTGTTCCAGCGCGGAAGCCACAGCTCTTGCATCATTGATGGCGTTTGAAAGTGGAGGCCAGCCGTTGCCATAGTTGTCGATTCCTATGACGAGTGCGTATGAGCGCTGATACAGAGTTATCGGTCCACCGGCATCGGTCGGAGTAAGGATGATTGCTCCGCGGTCCTGCGCGTGCGCGTTCAGGGCAGTCATGAGCGACATTAACACCAGTACGGCTGCGAGGGCGTGTTTCTGCACGGCAATCCCTATAAGAAAAATCTCTGTTCTCCCGACAAGTTTCTCAGTTTTTTATTGGAAGAGGCAAGAGTTGAAAAGTTAAACAGTCATTCACAAATTGCCGTCCCCAGCCACCACCTCGCCTAACCGCTGGCATCGACGAGTATGGCGAGGCATTCGAGGATAGAGGGGTCTGGTGTCGCTGGAATGTGGGGGGTGCGACCGTAGGCTGAAAAATTCTACAGCTCAAGATTGGCGCCTGCACGGTTTTGTGTGGCAGAATGTGATCAAGGGTTGGAGCGGCGCCGATGGACTGGTCCAGCCGCTTGACGGGGGTATGTAATCAAATGAGTGAAATCACTATCGGGAGACCGGATTCCGATCCTATTCTTCCCATGGAAATCCGCCACGACGTGGACGAGATCATCTTCGACGGAGAGGTGGAGCAGAACTACAATTTTCTCGACTACCGATTTGAGAGACAGGGCGCGCATTGCCATGCGCGGACCTATCTCGACGATGTCGATACGGTGAGCGTCAACGGACCGTTCTCGGATCGAGACAGTGAGGACGAGATCGATGCGCCGGAATTTTTCGAGGACGTGCTGTCTTATCTGAAACGGCGGTTCCTGATCATCGATGCGCCGGGTGACAGCGGCTACGACACCATCTGGAAGCATCCTGATTTCAAATAGACGGTGACGCGAAAACCCGTGCGGCTCACTTCACGGTGAGTTTGCCATCCTTGATGACAACCTTGTCGGAACCGCTGGCATCGACCGAGCCGACACCGTCGACCTCGATGGTGCATGAGCTGCAGATGTTGTTCTTCACGACGCCGCCGTTGATCGATGAGGTCATGGTGGAAGAACTCGACTTGACCTTGATGTCGTAGCTCGAGCTGTCCTTGTTCTGCAACGAGACGGCATGGGCGCCGGTTGACATCATCAAGGCGGAGATTCCGACTGCAATCGTGGCTTTCATGGATGTTCTGGCCTGCTTTGCGAACGATCCCCGAGCTTATCAGGATACGACGTATACGGAAGCTCTTGCCTGCGATGAATTCCCTCAGCCGCAAATCACCGGCTTCGAGACATCGACCAGTTCGGCAAGGCATTCCCTGATGGACCGTCCGGTGGTGTCGAGAGTGTGGGCGGCGCGGCCATAGGCCGGCTCGCGTTCACGCAGGAGAGCGACGAGATCCTGCATGGCGGCGCTGCGGCCGATCATCGGGCGCAGGTCGTTCTGGTCGATGACCCGCTGCATATGCTCGTCCGGGTCGGCCCGTAGCCAGACAGTGTGGAAACGCTCCACCAGAAGATCGTAGCTGGTGTCGCTGGCGACAATGCCGCCCGAGGTCTCCAGGATGACCTTGCCCGGCTGTTCGATCAGATCACGTAGCGCTTCATATTCAAAGCGGCGAAACGCGGTCGGACCCCACAGTTCCATGATCTCGGAGGTCTCGAGGCCGGCCCGCTCGGCGACCAGCTGGCTGAGGCGGACGAAGGGCACGTCGGTGAGCGCGGCGAGTTGCTCGCCCAACGTGGTCTTGCCGGCGCCGCGCAGGCCGATCATGGCGATACCCTTGCGTTCGGCCCGTCCGTCGCGAAACCGGTCGGCGAGCATCTGGTAGGCGGTTGCCTGCTCTTCGGAAGTAAGGCTCGAGAGCAGGTCGGAGAGAGGCTGGTGGCCGTGCATCGCGGCGCCCGATTCAGGGATCAGGGCGGCAACCGTTTCATCGAACCTGGTGGCGATCTTGTGCAGGATGTTGATGGATGCATTCGCCTGGCCGTTCTCGAGCTGGCCGAGGTAGCGCTCGGATATGGCGGTCGATTCGGAAAGCTGGCGGCGCGTGAGGCCGTGTTTACGGCGCAGCTGGCGCACACGCTGACCGATTTCGAACGTCAGCAGCTTGGCGGACGGTTTGGGGTCGGCGGCGGGCCGGTCGTCCGCCACGCTCCGTCGATCGGCATCGTGCTGCTTATCGTGGTCCAGGTGTTTGGTTCCGAGTTCGTGGTCCATCTGCTCATCCAACTGCAAGGTCGCGTTGAAGGTGTCAAATCACACCTATAGTGCCTTGGCGTGTTCCGATTTACGCAATATATTGCAGATATAGAATTGAATGTCCACATGAATGCATTATAATGCTTAAGTCACTGCAACGTCCGCTCGACATGTTCACGCGGCTCACGGGGTTCTATGCGCATCGATTTTCAAACCAGTCCTGAAACGTACCGCCATTGGAAGATCGATATCGATGGCGAAGTGGCTTCACTGGTGATGGATGTCGACGAAAAGGGCGGCCTGTTCGAAGGCTATGAGCTGAAGCTCAATTCATACGATCTCGGCGTCGATATCGAGCTCAACGACGCGATCCAGCGGCTGCGTTTCGAGCATCCCGAGGTCAAGGCCGTCATCATGCGTTCCGGCAACGACCGCACATTCTGTGCCGGCGCCAATATCCGCATGCTGGCCGGGGCGACGCACGCGCACAAGGTCAACTTCTGCAAGTTCACCAACGAGACCCGGAACTCGATTGAAGACGCCAGCGAACATTCCGGGCAGAAATACATCTGTCTGGTGAGGGGCACCGCGGCCGGCGGCGGCTATGAGCTGGCGCTCGCCACCGACCACATCATTCTGAGCGACGACAGTTCGTCCTCGGTTGCCTTGCCCGAAGTGCCGCTGCTCGCCGTCCTGCCGGGCACCGGCGGTCTGACCCGGGTCACCGACAAGCGCAAGGTTCGGCGCGACCTGGCCGACGTTTTCTGCACCATCGAAGAGGGTATCCGCGGCAAACGGGCTGTCGACTGGCGGCTGGTGGACGAGGCGGTGCCGAATTCAAAGATCGAAGAAGTGACGGCGCAGCGGGCACGCGAGTTTGCCGCCGCATCGGACCGGCCCGGCGACGGGCCCGGGGTTTCGCTGACGCCGCTCGAGCGCACCTTCGGCGAGGCCCATGTCAAATATTCGACCGTAACCCTTGAGATCGACCGGGCCACCGGCGTGGCCACCGTTTCGATTGCCGGACCGGATGACGGGGCGCCGGCATCGGCGGACGACATGCTTGCCCAGGGGGCGGCGTTCTGGCCGTTGCGTGCGGCGCGCGAACTGGATGACGCGATCCTGCATCTGCGCGCCAACGAACCGGAAGTCGCGGTTCTGGTGATGAAGACTCAAGGCGCGCCCGACGCGGTGCTGGCCTATGACGCGTTCCTCGAGGCCAATGCGGACCACTGGCTCGGCCGGGAGATCCTGCACTACTGGAAGCGGGTGCTGAAACGGGTCGATCTCACATCGCGGACGCTGGTTGCGATCATCGAGCCGGGCAGCTGTTTTGCCGGAACGCTCGCCGAACTCGCGTTTGCGGCGGACCGCTCCTACATGCTGATCGGAGGCTTCGAGCAGGACAACCGTCCCGAAGCCGCGCTTCAGCTCAACGGCCATAATTTCGGCCGCTACCCCATGAGCAACGGGCTGTCGCGTCTCGAAACCCGCTTTCTCGGCGAGCCGGAAAGCATAGGCGCCGCACAGGCACGCAGCGGCGAGCCTCTCGATGCGGAAACAGCGGACGAACTGGGCCTCGTCACCTTCGCCTTCGACGACATCGACTGGGAGGACGAAGTGCGTATCTTCCTTGAAGAGCGCGCCAGCTTTTCGCCCGACGGGCTGACCGGCATGGAAGCCAACCTGCGCTTCGCCGGGCCCGAAACCATGGAAACCAAGATATTCGGCCGCCTGACCGCGTGGCAGAACTGGATTTTCCAGCGCCCCAATGCGGTTGGCGAAGACGGCGCGCTGCGGCGCTATGGAACCGGCCGCAAGCCTGACTACAATCGCACCCGCGTCTAGGCGTGGCACCTCGAAACTGAACGGAGTGGGCAAGATGCACGATGCTATCCATGTCGATTACGACACCATGATCCCGAACAATGTGGGCCTTTCGGAGGACCGCAAGGTTCTCAAGGCCCTGGAGAAATGGCATCCGGGCTATATCGACTGGTGGAAGGGCCTGGGGCCGGACGGCTTTCAGGAGGCGCTGGTCTATCTGCGCACCGCCGTCAGCGTCGATCCCAAGGGCTGGGCGAAATTCGACTATGTGAAAATGCCCGAATACCGCTGGGGTATCTTGCTGGCGCCGCAGGAAGAAGAGCGCAAGGTTCCGTTCGGCGAATACAAGGGCGAGGCGGCCTGGCAGGAAGTGCCCGGCGAACACCGCGCCATGCTGCGCCGGCTGATCGTGATCCAGGGCGACACCGAGCCCGCTTCGGTGGAGCAGCAGCGCCATCTCGGCGCGACGGCGCCGTCGCTCTACGACATGCGCAACCTGTTCCAGGTCAATGTGGAGGAGGGCCGGCACCTGTGGGCCATGGTCTATCTCCTGCAGAAGTATTTCGGCCGCGACGGGCGCGAGGAATCCGAAGAGCTGTTGCAGCGCCACTCGGGAGACCCGGACAAGCCGCGCATGCTCGGCGCCTTCAACGAGGCGACGCCGGACTGGCTGTCGTTTTTCATGTTCACGTTCTTCACCGACCGCGACGGCAAGATGCAGCTGGAATCGCTGGCCCAGTCGGGCTTCGATCCCCTGTCGCGCACCTGCCGGTTCATGCTGACCGAAGAAGCGCACCACATGTTCGTCGGCGAAACCGGCGTCGGGCGCACCATCCAGCGCACCTGCGACGCGATGAACGAGGCCGGCATCGACGATCCTTACGACATCAACCGCGTTCGCGACCTTGGCGTCATCGACCTGCCGACACTGCAGAAGAAGGCCAACATGCATTACACGCTGTCGCTCGACCTGTTCGGGTCGGAGGTCTCCACCAACGCGGCAAATGCCTTCAACGCCGGCCTCAAGGGCCGCTTCCACGAGTCGCGTATCGAGGACGATCACCAGCTGACCAAGGACACCTATCCGGTGGTCAAGCGGGTCAACGGGCATATCGAGATGGTCGACACACCGGCTCTGTCGGCTCTCAACATGCGCCTGCGCGATGACTATGCGCGCGATTGCGAGAAGGGTGTCGGGCGCTGGAACAAGATCATCGAGAAGACCGGGGTCGACTTCCAGCTCAAGCTGCCGCACACCGCGTTTCACCGCGGCATCGGAGAATTCGCGCAATCCGAGGCCTCGCCGGACGGCGACATTTTGAGCGCCGACGAGTGGGCCGCCAGGAAGGACGACTGGCTGCCGTCCAAGGCGGATGGCGACTTCATCGCCTCGCTCATGGAACAGGTTACCACGCCGGGCAAGTATGCCGGCTGGATCGCGCCACCCAAGGTTGGCATCGACAACAAGCCGGGCGACTTCGAATATGTGAAGATCGACCCGTCCTGACGACGCGGCCCGAAGCCCCTGATCATGAACGCTATTGTCAAACAGCACCTGATCGACCCGGAAATCTGCATCCGCTGCGGCACCTGTGAAGAGACCTGCCCGATCGATGCGGTGACCCACAATGACGACAACTACGTGGTCGATGCCGAGAAGTGCAACTACTGCATGGACTGCATCGCGCCGTGCCCGACCGGGTCGATCGACAATTGGCGTGTGGTGAATACGCCCTATTCGCTGGACGAGCAGTTCTCGTGGGAGGAACTGCCGGAGCAGGAAGACATTGCGACGGATGAGGGCGCCGCCGCCACCATGGAGGCGCTCGAGGACGAAATCAGTGCGCTCCTCGCCGAAGCCCACAAGGGCACCGGCGGCAAACCGGTCGCGCCTGCCTCCGCCGCCAAACCGTCGGTCAATCTCTACAGCCGGTCGAAACCCGCGATCGCCACGGTCCAGGGTAATCTGCGTCTCACCGAAGAGGGCACCGGCAACGATGTCCGCCACATCGTGCTCGATCTCGGCGACACCGTGTTTCCGGTGCTCGAGGGCCAGAGCATCGGCATCATACCGCCCGGCGAAGACGCCGGCGGCAAGCCGCAGGGCGTGCGGCTCTATTCGGTGGCCAGCGCGCGGGATGGCGAGCGCCCCAACACCAACAATCTGTCGCTCACGGTCAAGCGCGAGGAAGTCGGGGTGTGTTCCAACTATCTCTGCGATCTCAAGCGCGGTGACAAGGTACAGGTGACCGGCCCGTTCGGCGCGACATTCCTGATCCCGGAGGATCCGGCCGTAAAGCTGGTCATGATCTGTACCGGCACCGGCTCGGCGCCGTTCCGCGCCTTTACCGAGCGGCGGCGGCGCACCATGCCGTCGGTCAAGGGCGGTCTGACCCTATTCTTCGGTGCGCGGCGGCCCGAGGAGCTGCCTTACTTCGGCCCATTGAAGAAAGTTCCGCCGCAGTTGATGACGCAGCATCTGTGTTATTCGCGGGTGCCTGACGCGCCGAAGGAATATGTCCAGGACCGCATGCTGACCTGCGCCGATGAGCTTTCGGCGCTGCTGAAGGATGACGGCACCCATGTGTTCATTTGTGGTTTGAAAGGCATGGAGACCGGCGTCGACGAGAGTTTTGCCTCGATCTGCCGCCAGTCCGATCTTGACTGGAGTGCGGTCAAAACCGCCATGCGGGAGAGCGGGCGCTATCACGTAGAGACCTACTGAGTCCCCCTCAGTTCTTGTGTTAGGATGAGCATGACGGTTCCGTCCGGGATCGTCTTTGTTTTTCCAGCACAGCCACACGCCCGATGATCACCGACCCCTGGTTTTATGTTGCCGCCGTTCCGGCGATCGCCATTGTCGGCCTGTCGAAGGGCGGGTTCCTGAGCGGGCTTGCCATTCTCGGCGTGCCGCTTCTGGCGCTGGTGATTTCGCCGGTGCAGGCGGCCGGCATCATGCTCCCTATTCTGATCTCGATGGACGCCATCGGCATTTGGGCGTACCGGAAATCGTTCGACCTGGCCAACCTGAAGGTTCTGGCGCCCGCCACCGTGCTGGGCATCGCTATTGGATGGGCGACGGCGGCCTATGTCTCGGAGGCCCATGTGCGGCTCATCGTCGGTGTCATCGCCTGCGCCTTCACCCTCGACTACTGGCTTGGTCTCAGGCCGACGACGCATGGCGAGGCACCCAATCGGGTGACCGGAGCACTGGCCGCAACGATTGCCGGGTTCACCAGCTTCGTCAGCCATGCGGGCAGTCCGCCGGTACAGATGTTTCTTCTTCCACAACGCCTGCCGGCGATGATCTATGCCGGCACCATGGCCTGGCTCTTTGCCTGGATCAACCTGGTGAAGGTCTTGCCCTATTTCATGCTGGGGCAGTTTTCCCCTGAGAATCTCTCGACCACCGCCGTGCTCCTGCCGTTGGCCCCGGTGGCCATGCTGGCGGGGATCTGGCTGGTGCGCCGGGTGCGCCAGGAACCGTTCTACAAGATTGCCTATGGCTGCCTGTTCGTGGTCTCTCTGAAACTGATCTGGGACGGTGGCTGGGAGGTGTTCGGGTGATGGCCGGACCTCCCAAAGCGGACAATGCGGGACGCGGCATTGCGCTGATCGTCGTCGCCACCATGGTGTTCGCGGTGCAGGATGTTCTCACCAAGTATCTGGTGCAGTCTTATCCGGCGCAGCAGATACTGTGGGTGCGTTACCTGTTCTTCGCTACCTTCGCCCTCGCCCTGTCGCTGCGCTCGAGGCCGTTGCGCGATGTCTTCGTGACGCGGCGGCCGTTGTTTCAGATCGCCCGATCGCTGGTGATCATGGTGGCGCTGGTCTGCTTTGCTCTGGCGGTGCGGGTGCTGCCGCTCGCCGATACCCATTCGCTGGTTTCCGCCGCGCCTCTGTTCGCCACCGGACTGTCGGCGGTGTGGCTGGGCGAAAAGGTCGGCATGCGCCGATGGCTGGCGGTCTGTACCGGTTTCATCGGCGTGTTGCTGATCCTGCGGCCGGGCCTCACCGTTCTGCAGCCGGCCTCGCTTTTCATGGTGGGCGCGGCTTTTTCCTATGCGCTCTACTCGGTGATGACCCGGATCGCGAGCCGTGACGAGGATGGCGAAACGCAGCTCATCTACGTGGCGGCGACCGGGGCCGTTCTGCTTACCGCCGTGGGGCCGTTTTTCTGGGTCGCGCCGACAGGGGAGGATTTCATGTTCATGGTGGCCCTGGCTTTCGCCGGCACGGTCGGCCACTACCTGCTGATCAAGTCGCTGGAAGCCGCGCCCGCCTCGCTTACGCAGCCGTTCAACTATCTCATGCTGGTCTGGGCAATGGTGACCGGCTACGTGGTCTTTGGCGATTTTCCAGATATGTGGACCCTGATCGGGGCCACCGTGATCGTCGCGAGCGGGCTCTATGTCATCAGCCGCGAGCGCGTGAACCGGCCTATTCAATCAACCGGCGGTCCTTGAGCATGGCGACGACAAATTCCGCCGCGGCATCGGGCGACAAGGCCGTCGTATCGACGGTGAGATCGGCCCGCTCGGGCTCCTCATAGGGTGAATCGATACCGGTGAAGTTCTTGATGTCGCCGGCACGGGCCTTCTCGTAGAGCCCCTTCGGGTCGCGCGCCTCGCAGACGTCGAGCGGGGTGTCGACGAAGATCTCGAGAAACTCTTCGTCGCCAACCATTTCACGGGCCATGCGGCGTTCGTTGCGGAATGGCGAGATGAAGGAGACCAGAACGATCAGACCGGCATCGACCATCAGCGTAGAGACCTCCGCCACCCGGCGGATGTTCTCGACCCGGTCGGCGTCGGTGAAGCCGAGATCCTTGTTGAGACCGTGGCGCACATTGTCGCCGTCGAGAATATAGGTGCGGTGGGTGAGGGCGTGCAGACGCCGTTCCACCAGGTTGGCGATGGTCGACTTGCCGGAGCCGGACAGGCCGGTGAACCACAGGACGCAGGGGCGCTGCTTGTTCATGGAAGAGCGCGCTATCTTGTCGACGTGAAGTTCCTGCCAGACCAGATTGGTCGCCCGTCTCAGGCCGAAGGAAATCATGCCGGCGCCGACGGTCTGATTGGTGATGCGGTCGATCAGCACGAAACCGCCGAGATCGCGGCTCTCGCCATAGGGTTCGTAGGCAACAGCGCGGTCGAGCGCCAGGTTGCAGAAACCGATCTCGTTGAGCTCCAGCGTCTTGCCCGCCAGTTGCTCCATGGTGTTAACGTTGACGGTGTGTTTGAGCTCGGTCACCACAGCCGGCACGGTCTGGTTTGCCATCTTGAGCAGGTAGGAGCGCTCGGGAAGGAGCGGCTCGTCGTGCATCCAGATGACATGCGCTGCGAACTGGTCGGTGGCTTCGGGGGGTGTCTCCGTCGTGGCGATCACATCGCCGCGGCTGATGTCCACCTGATCGGTCAGCTCGAGGGTCACCGCCTGGCCGGCGGAGGCTTCCTCCAGATCGCCGTCATAGGTGACGATGCGGGTGACCCGGCTCGTTTTGGCCGATGGCAGGACCATCACTTCATCGCCCGACCGGATGCGGCCGGACGAGATGGTGCCGCTATAGCCTCTGAAATCGAGATTAGGGCGGTTGACCCACTGTACTGGGAACCGGAAAGGCGCGTCTTCGGCGGTCTTTGCCACGTCGACCTGCTCGAGATGCTCCAGAAGGCAGGGGCCGCGATACCACGGCATGGCTTCGCCCGGCGAGATCACGTTATCGCCCTTGAGCGCCGCAACCGGGATCGCCACCACGCCATCGAGGCCGATCTCGGACGCAAAGGCCTGATAGTCGGCCACGATCTCGTTGAACCTCACCTCGGCGTAGTCGACAAGGTCCATCTTGTTGACCGCGAGGACCACATGGCGAATGCCGAGCAGGTGCACGATGTAGCTGTGCCGCCGGGTCTGGGTGAGGACGCCCTTGCGGGCATCGATCAGGATCACCGCGAGGTCGGCGGTCGAAGCGCCGGTCGCCATGTTGCGGGTGTACTGCTCATGGCCCGGCGTGTCGGCGACGATGAACTTGCGCTTCTCGGTGGCAAAATACCGGTAGGCGACATCGATGGTGATGCCCTGTTCGCGCTCGGCCTGAAGGCCGTCCACCAGGGAGGCGAGATCAAGTTCGCCATCGTTGCCATTGCCTGTGGCGCTGGCTGCGTTCAGGGCCGCCAACTGGTCCTCGAACAGAAGCTTCGAATCATAGAGCAGGCGGCCGATCAGCGTACTCTTGCCGTCATCTACGCTGCCGCAGGTGAGAAAGCGCAGAAGCGTCTTGTCTTCCTGGGCCTTGAGATAGTCGAGCACTTCGGCGGAGGTGATGTCGGCATGGAGGCGCATCAGAAATAGCCCTCCTGCTTCTTCTTCTCCATGGAGGCGGCCTGGTCGTGATCGATCACCCGGCCCTCGCGCTCCGATGTGCTGGCGACGAGCATCTCCTGGATGATCTCGGGCAGGGTCTGGGCGGTGGACTCGATGGCACCGGTCAGCGGATAGCAGCCGAGCGTGCGGAAGCGGACCATCTTGGTCTCAGGCACTTCGCCGGGTTCAAGCGGCATGCGATCGTCGTCCACCATGATCAAGGTGCCGTCGCGCCTCACCACAGGCCGCTCGGCGGCGAAATAGAGCGGCACGATCGGGATGTTCTCAAGGTGGATATATTGCCAGATGTCGAGCTCGGTCCAGTTCGACAGCGGAAACACGCGGATGCTCTCGCCCCTGTTGATGCGGGTGTTGTAGGCGTTCCACAATTCCGGGCGCTGGTTCTTCGGGTCCCAGCGATGCGATTTGGAGCGGAACGAGAAAATCCGTTCCTTGGCGCGCGACTTCTCCTCGTCGCGCCGTGCGCCGCCGAAGGCGGCATCGAAGCCGTGGGCATCGAGCGCCTGTTTCAGCGCCTGGGTCTTCATCACGTCGGTATGCACCGCCGAGCCATGGCTGAAGGGACCGATACCCTGATCCACTCCCTGCGGGTTGATATGGACCAGCAGTTCCAGTCCGTGCTCGGCCACGATCTTGTCGCGAAAGGCGATCATCTCGCGGAACTTCCAGGTGGTGTCGACATGCAGCAGCGGAAAAGGCGGCCTGGAGGGATAGAACGCCTTCAGGGCCAGATGCAGCATGACGGCCGAATCCTTGCCGATGGAATACAGCATCACGGGTTTGCGCGCCTCCGCCGCCACTTCGCGCATGATGTGGATGCTTTCGGCTTCGAGGGCTTGAAGATGGGTCAGCATGGCATCGCTTGAGTGGTTTTGGGCGGGATCTATCGTGTGATCACATTGACGGACGGGGCATAAGCAACAAAATGCGGGTTTTCCAGCTCGGCCTTGCCATAGAGCAGTGCACCGCCGTCGAGCCGGTCGACCTTGCCCCCTGCTGCGGCGAGTACCGCATGGCCAGCCGCGGTATCCCACTCCATGGTGCGGCCGAGCCGGGGATAAAGATCAGCTTCTCCGGTCGCGATCAAGCAGAACTTGAGCGATGAGCCGGCGCTGCAGAACGTATCCACCGCATAACGTCCGATGTAATCGTCCGTCGCCTGGTCGCGATG
>JAJFHL010000293.1 GCA_021775615.1 Hyphomicrobiales bacterium | reverse complement strand
CGACCCCGACCTGACCCGATACGCCGTGAATCTCGTCGTCGACAACAGTGCCCAGGAGGGCGCGCCGGTCGTGATCGAGCGTAACCCGACGTTCGGCAATCTCGTGGGGCAGATCGAACGGCGCGCCCAGTTCGGCGCCCTTCTCACCGACTTCACCATGATCCGCGCCGGCTCGATGGCGAAAGCCAACGGCGGGTTTCTCGTCCTCAACGTAGAGGACGTGCTGCGCAATCCCTTCGTCTACGACGCGCTGAAGCGCTCACTCATGAACAAGGAGGTGAGAATCGAAGACGTTGCCGAGCGCTATGGCATCTTCTCGGCGACTACCCTCCGGCCCGAGCCCATCCCGCTCGACGTCAAGGTGGTGCTGTTCGGCGATCACATGCTCTATTACCTGCTGTCGGCGCAGGATCCGGAGTTTTCCGAGTTCTTCAAGGTCGAAGCCGAGTTCGACGACGTGTTGGCGCGGGCTCGTTCCGCCGAGACCCAATATGCCGCCTGGATCGGCGAGATCGCCCGCTGCAACGAGGTACGGCCACTCGATCCGAGTGGTGTTGCCGCCGTGATCGAGCACTCCAGCCGCATGGCCGACGACACCGAACGCCTTTCGTTGAGAAGCGAACACATTGCCGACCTGTTGGTGGAGGCGAACTACTGGTCGGCGAAGTCAGAACGTGAGGTTATCGGAAACGGCGATATCGAAAGCGCCATCGAAGCAAGACGCCGGCGGTCGGACCGTATCCGCGAACGTCAGATGGAAATGATCGAGCGGGACATTGTGACGATCGACACCTCCGGTTCGCAGATCGGCCAGATCAACGGCTTGAGTGTTTTGAGCCTCGGGGACATCCGGTTCGGCAAACCCTCCCGCGTAACCGCAAGCATTCACATGGGCAGCGGCAAGGTGGTCGACATCGAACGTGAGGTCGCCCTGGGCGGGCCGATCCACTCAAAGGGCGTATTGATCCTCTCCGGCTTTATAACTTCGCGTTATGCGCCGGGCATTCCGCTCGCCTTCGGCGCAAGCCTCGTTTTCGAACAGTCCTACGGCGGCGTTGATGGCGACAGCGCTTCATCGACCGAGCTTTACGCCCTGTTGTCTGCCTTGTCGGGAGTTCCCATCAAACAGTCCTTTGCGGTGACCGGTTCGGTCAGCCAGTTGGGCGAAGTCCAGACCATCGGCGGGGCCAACGAGAAGATCGAGGGATTTTTCGACCTGTGCGTCAGCCGCGGCCTGACCGGCGAGCAGGGCGTCATGATCCCGCACTCCAACGTCCAGCATCTGATGCTGCGCAGGGATGTGGTCGACGCCTGCGCCGGCGGCAGGTTTCATATCTATCCCATTCAGACCATCGACCAGGGCATCGAATTGTTGACCGGTGTTCCGGCAGGCAAACGTGCTAAGGACGGCACATTCCCGCCGGGCACCGTGAATCATTTGGTGGAGCAGCGCCTGATCGATCTGGCGCAGGCACGCAAAAAATTCGGGGGCAAGGACGCGAAAGACGGCGGCGGCAACAACGCCGGGAACTCCGAGGATGCTGATGCCTGAGACCTCCAACTCCGCCCGCCGCCCCGACCCGGACAAGGCCATCGACGTACGCAACATTGCCCTGGCGCTCGACTGCTCGACGCTCAATCGGGTGGCGCTGGAAACGGCCGTCAACCTGGCCGCGGCCACCGGCGCTGATCTGCGTGCCGTCTTCATCGAAGACGAATGTCTCTACAGCCTTGCCGCAATGCCGTTTGCCCGGGAGATTTCGTTTTCCGGCCAACGCAGCCGCACCTTCAGTTCCGAACAGATCTCCCTGGAGATCAAGCGCTCGGCCGATGCCGCGCGCAGCGCCGTTTCGATGGTGGCCGCCCGTGCCCAAGTGAAATGGGCCTTCGACACCACGCGGGGACAATTGGATGACGCGCTTGCCCGTGTCGGCGGCACGGCGGAAATCCTGGCGCTCGGCAGTTCAAGGTCAAGAATTGGGCGGGTGCATTCGATCACCTCGTTGAGAGCGAACATGAATCACGGGTCCGGTGTGCTGGTCGCGCCGGTTGCGGTTGATTTTCCCGGCGGCCCGGTCGTGGCGGTCATCTCTCCGGGTGCCGAAGTGGGCATCGTCGTGAAGACCGCCGAGAAGATCTCGTCCCAGTCGGATCGTTCGCACCGTTTTGTCATCGTGTCCGGCAATGCCGCCGAGAGGGCGGCGCTGCATCAAGGACTGCTCGAAGCGCAGGCGTCCGCAGCGGAAGTGTCGTTCTGCGACGTGAACGAGCTGCCGCAGGTCACCCGCGCGGTACGGCTGCACGCGCCGGGCCTGGTGATCGCGGATATCGATTATGCGCATCTTGACGATGCGTCGAGTACCGAAAGAGTGAGTGAAGCGTTTGGCGCGCCGTTGATCCTGATACAGGTTTGACGGGCGCGCGGAGTTTTTTTGGCCTCTATGGGCCACAGAGGGCTTCATGGCGGACGATCACGTAGCTTACCCCTGTCCCTATTGCGGCGAAGCCAGCCTTGAGGCCGCGGCGACGCTCCCTTATGTGCGTGGATACGTTCTGGCCTTTCATTTTGGTTCCAAGAAGATCGTCGGCTGCACGAAATGCGTGCGCCTGCAGCTTTTGAAGGAAACCGGCATATCCAGTGCGATTGGCTGGTTCAGTCCGACCGCACTGGTCTCGAATCCGTTCCTCCTGGTCTACGGTCTGGCGCGGACCGCCCTGGTCACCCGGAACCCGGCCGCGGTGCGCAAGCAGCTGAGCGATGCCGGTATTCCCGAACCCCAGGGAGAACTCAGCCTGGTGCGCATCGGCTACAGCCTGGCCGCGTCGATGATCGCGGCTGACAGCAGGATCGAGCCGGAGGAAGTTGCGACGGCGGCCGAGATCGGCGTCCAGATCTTCAAGGACTTCGACAAAGCGGAGTTCAACAAGGTGGTCGCAAATCACCAGAACCTTCCCGAACCGGCCGAGTTGGCGACGTTGCTGAGCGGTGTGCTGACCGACGACGGCAAAGATGCGGTCTACGGCTTTCTTCTCGCCATTGCGTCATCGGACGACGACCTCGCGAAAGAAGAGCGCGAACTGCTTGACGTGGTTGCCGAGAATATGAAGCTCCGCCCCGCCGCTTGAGGCTAGATCGTTTCCGTGTGAACGTGAAGCGATCTAGGGTAGCCGTCTTCTCTCGCTCGCCAATACCCAACGTCAATCCCGCTGAAGCGGGAATGACGGGCTATAGAGAATTGTACGGCCTACCGGCGGAACCCGTACTCAAGCGCGAAAAACTGCGGATTGAGCCCGGCGAGCGGCTCACGCAGTTTGGCCAGTTCGTCTTCGGGGCCATGCACTTCAAGGCGTGCAATATCGGAGATCTTCAGCGTTTCCTGAAGCAGAGCGCCGACATTGTCGAGATGGGCCAGCAGAGCGGACGCGTCCGTGTATCCCTCCCGGCAATGAGCCATGTCGCTATCGAACGAAAAGCCGTAGTAGAGCGCGCCGGGTTCCTGTTTGGTTTTCTCGATAAACGCGTCGCATCCCGCCTTGAACTCATCGAGTTTGCCTTCGTGAATCTTGAAGTAAGGAACGATGGTGCAGCATGTGTCTTCGGTCGCCATAAGGTACTCTCCCGCTCTTTAAACGTGTTCAAATGGTCGAGCGCCTAAACTAGTTTTTGTAAAGAGCCCATGCAATGCTGGAAGTGCCCGTCTGACGGAAACCACCATCAGGTGCCATTTATGCTGTTTGCAAAAAAGCCGCGCGTCGTTCGCCAGGGCGAACGCACCAAGATCCTTTCCAAATTCTCCAACAGTCTGGACATGACCTACCGATTCCGCGCCGAACCGGTTTCGCCGACGGACCGGCTTTCGGGAACCGTTGACGTCAAGGGGTCGAACTGGATCCTCCCGAAACCAGCGGTCGCGCAGCCGCTGACCCACGAGAATGAAGTCCACAAAGGCATGTGGGACACGTTCTACTCGGTCTATGTCGAGCCGGACTGCGATGTGACAATCACCTGGGACGCTTCCAGTCTTGGCGGTAACACGCGCCTGATCATTCTGATTGCCCTGGTTGTCGCCGCGGCGCTGTCGGTGATCACATTCTCGATGTTGCGCTAGACCCTTTCTTCTTCTTACGGAAACGCTTGATGG
>JAJFHL010000292.1 GCA_021775615.1 Hyphomicrobiales bacterium | reverse complement strand
GGAAAGAACAGGCCGGTGTCGCGGATATGCGTGTTGAGCTGCTTGCGTGTGACCCCGGCCTCGACGGTACAATCGAAGTCCTCGGCGTTGACCTCGAGCACCTTGTCCATGTGGCTCAAGTCGATGGTCACGCCGCCGTGGATTGCCTGAATGTGACCTTCGACCGACGTGCCGGTTCCAAATGGAATGATGGGGGTGCGGGTGTCGCGGCAGATCGTGGCGGCCTTCGACACCTCCTCGGTGGTGTCCGGAAAGACCACCGCATCGGGGAGCGCGCTGGCCTGCCAGAATTCGTCCCTACCATGCTGTTCGCGGATCGACGTTGATGTGGCGAACCGGTCCCCGAAGAGATTTGTCAAACCGTCGGTTGCCTGCTGCGAGATGGCCATGGTTCGATACCTGCTCCGCTATGCCACCGCGAACTGGTCGTAGGCGGCGAGCGCTTCACCGCCGTAAACCGCCGCCGGCCCACCGCCCATTTCGACCGCGACCTCCAGTGCCTCGACCACTTCGTCCCTCGATGCCCCCTTGTGGAACACCGCGCGGGCGTGAAACGTGATGCAACCCTCACACCGCATGGCGACGGCGATGGCCAGAGCCATGAGTTCCTTGGTCTTGGCGCTCATTGCGCCATCGCTCGTTGCCTTGGTCATGATCGTGCGAAACCCGCTCATCACATCCGGCGCCGCCTGAAAGAGCGCGCGATTGTTGAGATCGATTTCCCTGCCGCGTTCCGCGTAGTCCTTGGCCATTATTGGGCTCCTTCAATCGGCCGCGAGTGCCTGTTCCGGCGACTCGATATGAGCTGCAACGTCGTTGACGAAAGCGACCGCGTCAGCGCCATCGATGAAGCGGTGGTCGAAACTGAGGCTGCAGGACACCATGGGCCCAGCTTCCAGCTTGCCTTCCGAGACGCGCGGCCGCTCGGTAATGCGCGAGACCCAGAGGATCGCGGTCTGCGGTGCATTGATGATCGGCCGCGTCGAGGTGATGGTGGCGCGCTCCATATTGCCGGTGTTGGAGAGCGTGAAGGTTCCCCCCCGGACATCCTGCGGATCGAGGGCGCCGTCGCGGCCGCGTGCCGTGATGTCGCTGAGCGCACGCGCCACGGCGAAGAGCGACATGGTGTTGATGTTGTTGACCACCGGCACCAGCAGGCCGCGCTCGCTGGCGAGCGCCACGCTCAGGTTGACGCTTTCATGCAAAATCAGATCGCCCTTGTCTTCGTCGATCGTGGCGTTGAAGCGGGGATGGTCGGTGAGCGCCGAGCCGGCGCATTTGGCGAACAAAGCCGTGGGTGTAAGACGGATGTCGCGGGCTTGCGCCTTGGGCCCGAGTTTGGCAAGCAACGCCAGAAACGCATCGGCGCGCGCTTCGAAGTTCATGGTCGAATGCGCCAGTGTATGGACTGACCGCGCCATGTGGTCGGCCATCGCCTTGCGCACGCTGTTCGGCGTTTCGTGTCGCGTGCTGGAATGTGTCTCTCCGTCCGCGGTTGCGCCGGATTCGATATCGCGCAGCACGATGCGCCCGCCGGGACCGGTGCCGGTGACCGCGCCGAGGTCAACGCCCAGATCCTGCGCGCGCTTTCGGGTGGATGGTGCGGCGACAATTGACGAGGTGGCGGGCGCGGCCGGGGTCTTGCTTTTCTGTTCTGCTTTGGGCTTCGACGGTTTGGCCGCGGGCGCTGTGTCTGCCGCGTCACTGGTGTCGATGCGCAGGAACACCGAGCCCACCTTGATGGTGTCGCCGGGCGTCCAGCACAGTTCCGAAACGACACCGGAACGCGGGGAGGGGAGTTCCACATCGACCTTGTCGGTGCTGATGGTGGCGAGTTCGTCGCCTTCCTCGACACGGTCGCCGGCCTTGACCGACCAGTTGATGAGAAGGGCCTCGCTGATGCCCTCGCCGATGTCGGGGAGAATGAACTCGTACATCAGAACTCGAACTCCATGGCGCGCTGGACCGCAAGCCGGATGCGGTGGGCGTTGGGGCGATAGTACTCATCGCCGATGCTGAAATGATACGGCACGTCGGGTGCGGTCACCCGCAGGATCGGGGTGTGCAGGTAGCCGAAGGCCTTTTCCTGGATCACTGCCGCCAGTTCGGCGCCGAAACCGAGACTGAGCGGTGCTTCGTGGACGACGATCACCCGGCCCGTCTTCTTGACCGAACGCAGGATGCTGTCGATGTCGAAGGGGATAAGCGTGCGCAGGTCGATGACTTCGATGCTGGCGCCACCGTCGGCGGCGAGTTCATCCGCCACAGCGGTAGCCTGATGACGGATCGGTCCGTAGGTGAGAACCGTGACATCGCTGCCCTCGCGAACCACCTCGGCGCGGCCGATTTCGGCTGGTTCGCCATCGAGCACGATTTCGCTCGACATGGCGCGGTAGAGCGGCACGGGTTCGACCAGCAAAACCGGGTCCGGGTCGCGCACTGCGGCGATCATCATGCGGTAGGCGTCTTCCGGTGTGCTCGGAACCAGGATCTTCAAACCGCCATGGTGGACGAAAAAGGCCTCGCAGCTCTGCGAATGCCAGAAACCGCCCTTGATGCCGCCGTAAGAGGGCGAGCGGATCACCATCGGGCAGCTGTATTGTCCGCCCGAGGCCCAGCGGTAGCGCGTGGCGCAGAACATAATGTGTTCGAAGGCGTCGTGAATGAACCCGGAAAACTGGATTTCGACGATCGGCTTGAGGCCGTAGAGCGCCATGCCGACCGCATGGGCTACGATGCCCTTCTCATCGAGCGGCGTGTCGATCACCCGCGACGAGCCGAAGCGCTGCTGCAGGCCGGTCGATGTGCGGAAGATGCCGCCCGCCTGGCCGACATCCTCGCCCATGAGAACAACGTTCGGATCGGTCTCCAGTTCATGGGCCATGCCGGCGCTGATGGCTTCCATGACATTGAGCTTGCGCGGCGTCATGGCTGGCTCTCCAGATCGTCGAGCAGGTGCGCCTTCTGCTCTTCAATCATCCAGGTCATCTCTTCGAATGTATCGTCGAACATGCTGGCGGGGTCGGGCAGGGGCATGGCTTCGGCCTGCTTGACCGCATCGTCGATGTCGCTCTTGCAACGCGCCCACAGCCCCTCTTCGAGCTTGTCGTCCCAATGCCCCTTCAATTCGAGATGCTTGCGCATGCGGTCGAGGGGATCCCACTGCGCCCACTCCTCGACTTCCTCGGGTTCGCGGTAAAGGTCCGGGTTGTCCGAGGAGGTATGGAACCCAAGCCGATAGGTGACCGCCTCGATCAGTGTCGGGCCTTCCTTGGGTGCGAGGTCGCGCGCTTCCTTGGTGGCCGCGTAGACCGCAAGCGGGTCGTTGCCGTCGACGCGCATGTTGCGCACCGCGTAGGCATCGCCCTTCTGCGAGAAGGTTGCCGACGCGGTTTGCACAGATGTCGGTGTGGTCACCGCCCAGCCATTGTTTTCGCAGATGAACACAATGGGCGGCTTATAGACGCCTGCGAAATTCATAGCCGAGTGAAACTCGCCGCGCGAGGTGGAGCCGTCGCCGAAGAAGGTCAGGAACCGGGTGTCGTCGCCTTTGATCTTGGCCGCCCAGGCGGCGCCGCAGGCATGGGGAATGTAAGATCCGACCTGGGTCGTCATCGGTACGATGTTGAGCCTGCGATCGCCCATCAGGGTCGGCAGCCGGCGGCCCTTGAAGGGTTCGTCCCGGCGGCCGAAGAACTGCGCGAAAAGCTGCACCAGCGGCGCACCCCTGAGCAGCAGGGTGCCGGGGTGGCGGTAACCGAGGAAGATCCAGTCCTTCTGCTCGAAGGCAACGGTCGCCGCCGTGTGCACCGCTTCAAGGCCCTTGTGCGGGATCCAGAATTCGACCCGGCCGGAGCGCTGCAGGATCCAGCCGCGGTCGTCTATGGCGCGTACCAGAACCATCATCTCGTAAAGCCGAGTGAGAGCATCGCGATCCAGGTCCGGTTCGGCCAGATCGCCGGTGAGGCGGCCTTCCGCATCGATCACCTGACGGATGCCAAGTGCGCGCGCGTTTCCAAGCGGGCAGTGCTTGCCGCCCGCGCCTTTGCCTGCGGTTTTCGGCTTAGCTCTCGATTTGCCCGCCAATGGATTCTCCTCCGCCATGCGCCCTTGCCGGACCCGAGCGTCTGTGGGTCAGCGTGCTATATAGTATAAACGTATACTAAAAGGACTATTTCGCTGTCAATCCGGAAACGGTGACTGATCTGGCGGGAGGTTTCCGCGGTGTCCCTGATTGACAGTGATTGTTCATTTTGTATACATCTATACCAATAGTCCGTTGGCAGGGGAGACGGCGTGCTTCTTGAAATCGATGATGTCTGCAAGAGCTTCGGCGGTCTGAGGGCGGTGTGGGAATGTACGTTTTCGGTCGCGAAGGGCTCGATAACGGGCCTGATCGGACCAAACGGCGCCGGCAAGACAACCACATTCAACATGATCGCCGGAGTGTTCAAACCGGATCGCGGGCAGATCAGGTTCGCCGGATCCGACATCACGGGGGTTCCGTCGCACAAACTGTTCCGCAAGGGGCTGGTCCGAACCTTCCAGATACCGCATGAATTCGGACATCTGACCGTGCGCGACAATCTCATGACCGTGCCGCCGGCCCATCCGGGTGAGCGGCTGTTCGGAGCCTGGCTGGAACCGGCGAAGGTGCGCCGCAGGGAGGATGAAATCCGCGCCAAGGCCGATGACGTGCTGGCGTTTCTCAAGCTTTCCCATGTGGCCGGCGACCCGGCAGGGACGCTCTCCGGGGGGCAGAAAAAGCTTCTGGAACTGGGCCGTGCGATGATGGCCGACCCGACGCTGATCCTGCTTGACGAGCCTGGGGCCGGCGTCAATCCGACCCTGCTCGAACAACTCGGCGACATGATCATCGAGTTGAACAAGGCGCATGGTCATTCGATCTGCATCATCGAACACAACATGGATATGATCGCCCGGCTGTGCGATCCGGTCATCGTGATGGCCGAAGGCACGGTCCTGACAAAGGGTACAATGGACGAAGTGCGCCGGGACAAGCGTGTCCTCGATGCTTACCTGGGAGGCGGCGAGTGACGGCGCCGGTCCTCGAGTTGAGGGGCATCGCCGGCGGCTATGGTGAAGCCGACATCCTGCACGGCGTTTCGCTGACTGTCGCGGGTGGTGAGATCGTCGTCGTTATCGGGCCCAACGGCGCGGGAAAATCCACCGCCATAAAGGCCGTATTCGGCCTCCTGCGCATATCGGCTGGCCAGATCCTGCTTGGCGGTGAAGAGATCACCGGCCTGTCGACTGAAAAACTCATTACGCTCGGGGTTTCCTATGTGCCCCAGACCGGCAATGTCTTCCCGACGCTTTCGGTCGAGGAAAATCTCGAACTCGGCGCCTATATCCGCAACGACGACTGGCGTCCGCGGGCGCGTGAGATCTACGAAATGTTCCCGCCACTGGCGGACCGGCGCGAGCAGGCGGCCGGCACGTTGTCGGGCGGCGAGAGGCAGATGGTGGCGATCGGCAGGGCGTTGATGCTGGAGCCGAGAATCCTGCTTCTCGATGAGCCGACGGCCGGGCTGTCGCCAGCCTACCAGCATGACATCTTGATGATTGCAAAGGACATCAACTCCTCCGGCGTACCGATCCTGATGGTCGAGCAGAACGCCAGGCAGGCACTCGAGATCGCCGACAGAGGATACATCCTGGTCGATGGGCAGAACCGCCTCGACGACGACGCATCGGTTCTGTTGTCCAGTCCCGACGTGGCCAAGATGTTCCTTGGCGGATAGGAGGCGCGCGCAGTGGCAGAATTCGTGAACTTCTACCTGATCCCGGGTCTGGTGCTGGGATCGATCTATGCGCTGGGTGCGATCGGCGTGTCGATGCTGTTCTCGATCCTGCGGTTTGCCCATTTCGCCCACGGCGACATGATGACCCTTGCGGCCTATCTGGCGCTGCCGGTGGTGGTCGGGCTCGGGCTGCACCCGCTGGCAGGGGCGGTGGCAGCGGCCGTCATGACTTCGGCGGTGGCGCTCGGAATCGACAAGATCGCCTATCAACCGGTACGGGCGCGCCCGACGATCGTCGCCGTGATGATTTCACTGGGGGTTGCACTGATGCTGCGCTCGGTGATCCAGATCGGCTTCGGAGTGAAGATCGAATCGTATTCCGCCGGTCAGATCGTGCCGCCCCTGCGGTTCGACTGGTTCGTCATCCTCGAAAAACACATCTGGATCATCGCCAGCACTCTGGTCTTGATGCTGGCGGTCCATCTTCTCTTGTCGCGCACCCGGGCCGGCAAGGCGATGCGGGCGATGAGCGATTCAGCCGAACTGGCCCAACTGACCGGAATCCCCACTGAACGGGTGGTGCGGCTCACCTGGATCGTCGGTGCAAGTCTGGCAGCGATTGCCGGGGTGTTCGCCGCCTGGGACACGTATCTGCAGACCATGATGGGATGGTTCCTGCTTCTGCCGATCTTCGCTGCAACGATCCTCGGCGGCATCGGCCGGCCATACGGCGCCATGATGGGTGGGCTGATCATCGGGCTCGCCGAGGAGCTTTCGACCTATCCCTGGATCACAGACGATCCTCTCGTTTCGCCCGGTTACAAGACCGGCATCGCCTTTGCTATCATGGTTGTACTGTTGATTTTCCGGCCGCACGGCCTGTTTGGCGGGAGGGTGTTCTGATGTCACCGGACCAGATCTACGGCCTGTTCCTCTATGGCATCTCTCTGCTCACCATGGGTGGCATCTATGCCCTGATGACGCTCGGCCTCAACATGCACTGGGGGCTGACCGGCATTCTGAATATCGGCATCGCCGGCTTCTTCGCCGTTGGCGCCTATACCAGTGCCATTCTCGCCGCCGCGCCGCACCCCGGACATTGGGGAGGATTTGGATTGCCTGCGGTCCTGACCTTCCCGGCCGCGATGGTTGCCTCCGCGGTCGTTGCCTATGGCATTGCAGGCATTTGCATTCGGCTGCGCAGCGACTACCTCGCCATTGCGTCCATTGGGATTGCCGAAATTCTGCGCCTCGTGGTCAAGAACGCCAAGGAGGTCACCAACGGAACGCTCGGTATTTCCAATCTGCCGCGGCCGTTCGAATGGATCCCCGGCGCCGGTGGCCAACTGGCGTTTCTGGGCCTGGTCATCGTTTTGGTGCTGGGCGTTTACTGGCTGGCGGAGCGGGCGCGCACGTCACCATGGGGCCGCACCATGCGGGCGATCCGCGACAATGAAGACGCCGCCCGGGCGCTGGGCAAGGATGTCGATGCGTTCCGTACCCGCGCCTTTGTGACAGGGGCGGCCTTTATGGGGCTCGCCGGCGCAATGACCGCGCATTACATCAAGTTCATCGGGCCGGAGGCCACCGAACCGTTGCAGACGACGTTTCTGGTCTGGGTGATGCTGATCGTCGGCGGCAGCGGGTCGAACCGCGGAGCGATTCTGGGGGCCGTGCTCATGTGGACGGTGTGGTCGGCGAGTGAAATCGTTGCCGGTTATCTGCCGGCCGAATTGGCGGCGCGTGCCGCTTTCGTCCGGGTGTTCCTTATCGGTCTGGTTCTGGTGGTTGTGCTGCAACGCTTCGAGGGCGGCATCCTTGGACCCAAGCGCGGGGAAACCTGAGGCCGATACCAATCAGGTCAGGCAAAGAAAAAGGGGCGCTGCGGTTTCACCGCAACGCCCCGGACGCGCACCGGAAATCTCCCGGACGCCCCAGCGTCAGAATTCCAGAGGATCGCTGTCCACGTATTTGCCGCCTTTGACGATGTACTCGGCGATGACACCGTCGACTTCGCCGCGCTCGTCAAATTCGGCCGGGCCGGCGGCGCCGTCATAATCGATGTCTTTGCCGGCGGCGAGCAGGGCCTTGGCCTTGGCAAACTCGCCTGGACCGACCTTTTCGCCGGGTGCGTTCGCCACTTTGCGCAAGGCAGCTGCGATCAGCGCGCGGTCGTTCGAGCCTGCCGCCTCGATGGCGAGTGCCAGCAGCATGGTGGCGTCATAGGACGGGGTCGTGAACGCCGATCCGAACTTGAATGCCTTGCTGTCACCGTACATCCCCTCAAACTTCTTGGCTTCGTTCGACGGAACCGACGTGGGAATCGTTCCGGTGAACTTGCCTTCGAGATTGGCGTTGCCGATCTGCTTGATCAGATCGTCGCTGCGCATGCCATCGCCGCCCACGAACTTGGCGAAGAGGCCGGATTCCATCGCCTGTTTCATGATGGTGAGGCCCGAGCCGTCCCCGAGTGCGAGAACGACGAGCGTGTCGGCGCCGCCCTTGGACAGGGTGGCGAGTTCGGAACGGTAGGACGCCTTGTTTTCTTCATGCACCTGGTCGCCCGCGATCTTGCCGCCGTTCGAGGTGAAGGCCGCACGGAAGCTGTCGGCAAAACCATTGCCGTAGTCGTTGTTGATGAATGTCAGAGCGACATTGTCGATCTTCTTCGACAGAAGCAGCTTGGCCAGAACAAGTCCCTGATAGGCATCGGAAGGCACGACCCGGAACATCAGATCGTTGTCATCGAGTGTGGTGATGGCCGGAGAGGTCGACGCAGGGGACACCATGACCACACCGGCGCCCTTGGCGACGTTCGACATGGCCGCGATGCTGGCGCTGGAGCACAGTGCGCCGACGATGGCAGTGACCTGCTCGACGTTCACCAACTTGTTGGCGGCGTCCACCGCGGTCTGCGGATTGCAGTTGGTGTCGGCTTCGACCAGGACCAGCTTGTTACCAAGCACGCCGCCGGCTGCGTTCACTTCCGCAACCGCCGCCCGCTGGGCCGCATTGATCTCCACGACCATGCTGACGATCGGGCCGGTGATCGCGCTCAGGCTGCCGATCTTGATGTCATCGGCCATCACGGTTCCTGCCGAGAGCACCGCCACGGCGGCTGCTGTAATCCCTGCTTTGAGAAGTTTCATTCAGTTTCTCCCAAGATCAGTTGAGGCATGCAGACGGGTCAGCGAGCCCACCTCCGAGCCCCCGATTTGTTGAAACAGGCTGCATTGCCCATGTCCTGTTTTTCCAGATAAGTGATACCTTGCGAGCAAAGACAGAGGCTGTTCAACGCTCATGGCACCTTAATAGTATAAAAGTATACTAACAGGATTTTTGAGTCAACAGACGCGGCATTGACCGAGTGCTTTAGCCGTCTGTTCGTTCGGGCGGTGTTGGCTTGAGATGCACCGGGCGGGTGATCGAGGCCCCGCTTCGGGCCTTTTGGCGATGCGATCACAAGGGCGCAGGTAAGGTTCACATCACAGCGAAGGAGTGATAGCAATGGTCCGGGTTGACCGGCCGGCTGCGCGATTGTTTGTGAGCGTGAGTTGAACGAACGATCATGCAGTATAGACGATCATGCAGTGTACGAGGACATCTCATGACTGATGTGCATGGCAACGATGGTGTCGGAATGGCACATGCGATCAGGCAGCATGCGCGCGTCGTTGGCGCTCTCGTTCTGCGCGAAGCGCGTGTGCGACACGGGCGCACCCAGTTCGGTTATCTTTGGGCCGTGGTGGAGCCGGTCTTCTACGTTATAATGCTCTCCGTCTTGTTCTCTTCCGCACGAAGCGGAACGGCGCCGTTCGGTGACAGCATGTCGTTGTTCTTTGCCTGCGGAATTCTGCCCTATCACCTGTTCCGCAACACGGCCCAGCAGCTTGGCGCGGCGTTCGAGGCCAACAAGCCGCTGTTCAACTACCCGGTCATCGAACAAATCGATGCGGTCTATGCACGTCTGATCCTGGAAGTCGCCACTTGGTGTATGATCGTCGTACTTGTATTCTCTTTCATCATCCTTGTTTTGGACGCACCTCCGCCGCACAACGTCCCGGAAAGTCTGATGGCTGCATTGCTGATCATCCTTTTTGGGTTTGGTATCGGGCTGACCAATGCGGTGGTGCGCAGGAAGTATGCCGCCTGGGGCATCATGTTCAATGTGGTCACTTCGCCGCTGCTGTTCATTTCGGGTGTGTTTTTTACAATGGAGTCGATTCCCAGCCAGTTCAGGGA
>JAJFHL010000291.1 GCA_021775615.1 Hyphomicrobiales bacterium | reverse complement strand
GGTCTGATGCGGATAGAAGCGGGCATAATCGATCGCATTGTGATCGATCTCCGTGCGCCCGTCGGTCATCCAGTCGACCAGCAACTTGGCCATGCCGGGTGCGTCCTTGACCCAGATCGCCACCGCATACCAAAGCCCGCGCACCTTCTGCGACTCGCCGATCGACGGCCCGCCGTCGGTGGTCACCTGCAGCAGTCCGTTGAAGGAATGGCCCTCGTTGTATCCCAGCTCGCCGAGGATCGGTGTGAGTTCCAAGGCCCGTTCGAGCGGCACCATGATCTGTTCCACGTCAAGGTCGCGCTGGGAGGGGGAAAGCCGCGCCTGGTCCTTCTCCAGAATGTCGCGCGGATGGCACAGCCTGGGTTCGCTTTCCTCGTAGTAACCCCATTCGATCTGGCCGCCTTCCGGTGTAGTCGGATCGCCCGTATCGCGCATATAGGCCGAGTTGCCCTGGTCGCGCATCAGCGGCCAGCCGATGTCCTTGGCCGTCCCTTCGAACTCGTTGTAGGGCCCGAAGAAAGTCAGCGGATGGTCAACCGGCATTACGGGAAGGTCCTCACCCGCCATCGCGGCGATAAGGCGGCCCCACAGGCCGGCGCAGACGATCACATGGTCCGCCTCGATCGTTCCGCGATGAGTGACCACACCCCTGATGCGTCCGTTTTCGATGACAAGATCGCTCGCCGGTGTGTTGGGAAAACTCTTAAGTTTTCCTGTCTGCTCTGCCTGGTCGACCAGCTTGCCCGCCACCGTCTGGGAGCGCGGCGTGACGAGCCCCGCATCGGGATCCCACATGGCGCCCTGGATCATGTCCTCTTCGAGCAGCGGGAATTTTTCCTTGGCTTCCGCGGCGCTGATCATCGAAACGCGGGTGCCGAACGCCTTGCCGGAAGCAACCTTGCGCTTGAGTTCTTCCATGCGCTCGTCGTCGCCGACACGCGCCACCTCCATACCGCCGACCCGGGCGTAATTGCCCATCTTCTCGAAGAAATCGATGGAATAGAGCGTTGTCCAGCAGGACAGGAAATCGTGGGCGGTGCTGTAACAGAAATCAGACGCATGCGACGTCGAGCCGACATCCGTCGGCACCGAGGACGTGTCGATGCCGACAATGTCGTCCCAGCCGCGCTCGATCAGGTGATGGGCAACCGTCGCCCCGACAATGCCGCCGAGACCGACGATGATCACTTTTGCTTTCGTGGGAAATTCTGCCATGGCTTGCTCCGGCTCAAAATGCGGGCTTAAGCCGGTTTATCAGCTATCGCTATGCTTTTCGATGTTCCGCGAGCGACCGGGAATATGTCGAGCCCGACCTGTAATGCCGACGCAACGCGCGCCGTCGGGTCTCAGCCTTGCGGAACCAGGCCGGACGCCATGATGCCGGACAGTACGAACTGTACCGCCAGCGCGCCGAGGATCATGCCCAACACCCGGGTCAGCGCCTTGGTGAAAGTCGGCCCGGTGAGGCGGCCCAGCTTGTCCGCGGCGAAGAAGAACACAAACGTGATCAAGAGGATTCCGAGAAGTACGCCCACCACCGCGCCCTGGGCGGCATAGTCGCCCTGGTGCTTGCCCATCAGGAGAATGGTCGCAGCTATGGTGCCCGGCCCAGCGATCAGGGGCACGCCGAGCGGAAACACGCCGACATCGTCGGGCGCACTGTCATCGCCTCCTGCCTCGGCCGCGCTCTTGCTGCGCCGTTCGGTGCGTTTTTCAAACAGCATCTCAACGGCGATCAGGAACAGCATCAGTCCGCCGGCGATCTGGAAGGCCGGCAGGCCGATGCCGAGGAAGCCGAGCACCGCCTTGCCGAAGGCGGCGAACAGAAGAAGCACAATGCTTGCGGTCAGCAGTGCGCGCGCCGCGATCCGGCGGCGCTGGCGCGCATCCGCGTGCGGCGTCAGCGCCAGAAAGATCGGCACCAGGCCGATCGGATCGATGGCCACGAAGAATGTCGCAAAGGCGGGCAGAACCACCTGGCCGATCAGGGCCGCATCGAACATTGCGTTCAACCGAAGTCGCCCCCGTGACCGACCGAGAAGTCACGCCGCGCCGAGGTGATGCTCACGGAGAACCCTGCAATCACGTCCAGAAGAGTGATCACGACGAGCAGGAAGAAGGTGGTCGTCGCCGCCTGCGCCACCAGGATGAACTCGATCAGCGCGACAACGAACACCGCCGTCGACAGCAGATGGTCGATCACCGCGCCGGCCCCGGTGCGCGTCGCCTTGAGGATCTCGAAGAACAGGAGGATCAGGGCGAACAGGAGCAATACATCGGAGACCTTGAAGCTCCAGATCGCGCCGGACACCATGGTCAGCGAGAAGATTTCTCCATCCAGGTTCACCCCGGTCAGGAAGACCAGCAGGTTGTAGGCGATGATCACGAGGATCAGGAGCGGGAAGTGCAAAGTCATAAGGCCGGCCTCCGATTGGCATCCGAACGGGTGATTCTGGCGTCACTATATAGCGCAGAACGTGGCAACGTCAGGTTCAATGAAAAAGGCCGGCAAAAGCCGGCCCTTCGATCTGTCCCGCGTCACGCGACGCCGCGTCAGAACTCTTCCTTGGGTTCCAGCACCTGGCGGCCCTTGTAGAGGCCGGTCTTGAGGTCGATATGGTGCGGACGGTGCAGTTCGCCCGTTTCCTTGTCTTCCACATAGGTGTTGCGCTCGACACCATGACCCGAACGGCGCATGCCGCGCTTGGATCGGGTCACCTTACTTCTTGGCACTGCCATTTAAAGTCACTCCTGCTGCCTGGCCCCTGCGCGCACCATCACGGCCGCGCCGGCCCGAATATTCGTCAATCCTGAGATTTGGCCCGCCTTATAAGGCCTTCCGCAACAAAACGCCAGTGCCTATTCGCGCCATCGCTAATCGCGGTGCGAAGGGAGGAACGAGGCGCATGTTTGGCCGCAGCAATCCCCAGACGTCACTCGACGATGATCACCTGGCCGGTGATGGCGCCTTCGGCGCTTTTGGCGTAGGCGCGGCCGACCCGTTCGGACGGAACCGTTTCGTGGCCGGGAAAGAAACCCTCGTATCTCGTCGCCGAGACCTCGAGGAGGCCCGGGCTGACCGCATTGATCCGCAAGCCGCGCGGCAGTTCGATGGCGGCGCCCACGACAAATCCGCCGAGCGCCCCGTTCGCCGTTGCCGCCCCGGTTCCCGACCGGATCGGATCGCGGTCCAGAACGCCGCTGGTCAGGGTGAAGGAACCGCCGTCATTGACATGGTCGATGCCCGCCAGCACCACGTTCACCTGCCCCATGACCTTGTTTGACAGGCCAAGCATGAACTGCTCCTGGGTGAACTCGATGAGTGGCCCGAAGTGAACCGCGCCGGCGGTGACGATGACGCCGTCGACCCTGCCGGTTTCGCGATACATGGCGTCAATCGAGGCCCGGTCGGCGATATCGGCATGGATGTCGCCGCTGCTACGTCCGACCCTGATGATCTCATTGCGCGGCGCCAGTTCGGCGCAGGCCGCGGTGCCAATCGCACCTTCGGCTCCGATGACAATCAGCTTCAACGGCTTTCCTCCAAAAACTTACAGACCCGACACACTTTCCGGATCCTTTCAAATTCGGGCCAGACAATACCCGATTTTTCGTCGCCGGTGGAAAACCGAGGCGCTCTCAGCCTCAAACGCCAACGCGGCGCAAGCGATTACCGCCACGCCGGTCACCCCATATTTGTCTAATGCACCGCCGGGACGCAGTGCGTTCCCGGCGGCGCGAAAGGGCGTCAGGCGAACCACCACCGCTCGGCGCTCTTGCAACCGTCGAGCGTCCAGTTGCCGGCGACTTTCTCGGGATGCTTGACGTTGTCGCGCAGGCCGTGGAGATAGTTGGTGAAGCCCCAGACGATCTCGCCGCCGTCTTCGTGCACCAGCCGCTGGCACTCCCAGTACATGTCGCGGCGCTTGGCGGTGTCGAGTTCGGACCGCGCGGCGACAATCAGCTGGTTGAAGCGGTCGGCCGCTTCGGTGTTTTTCCACGCGGTGTCATTCCAGGACGATTCCGCCACACAGCAGGTCGTGAACATCCAGTCGTTGGTCGGCCGGCCGCCCCAGTAGGACGTGGTGAACCCGTTGCCGGTCTTGTTCCAGACGTCGGACCAGAAGCCGTCGGACGGCACCTGTTTGACGTTGATGTTGAGACCGATCGCTTCAGCCGAGGCCTTCAGCAACACCGCGGCATCCGCGGCGCCATCGAGCGCCGCCGGCGAGGCGATCAGTTCGAGCTCGGCGCCCACCATGCCGGCTTTTTCAAGGTGGAACTTCGCCTTGTCCGGGTCGTACTCGCGCTGCGGCAGCTCGCTGTTGTAATATTGCTGCGCCGGCGAGATGTTGTGGTCGTTGCCGATCACCCCGTGGCCGCCTTCAATCTTGTCAACCAGTTCCTGGCGCTTGACCGCAAGCTTGAGCGCCATGCGCAGGTCGAAATTGTCGAAGGGCGGCGTATCGAGCCGCATGATCATGGTGCGGTGCTGGGTCCCGGTCACTTCCAGTATGGAGACACCCGGCACCTTCGAAAGGAGGCGGGCGGTCTTCGGCTGGACATTGTCGACCACATCGACCTGACCGGTGGTCAACGCGCTCTGGCGCGCCGCAGGATCGACCAGCACGAGTGTCTCGACCTCGTCGAAATGCGCCCGGTCCGCCTTGAAATAGTTCGGATTGCGCTTGAACAGCGCGCGCGTTCCCGGGTCGAAGCTCGCGACCGAATAAGGGCCGGTGCCGTTGCCGCTCGAAACGTCGACCTTGCCGCTGGCGTCGGAGGCCATGATCACGAGGCGGTAGTCCGCCAGCACAAACGGGAAGTCGGCATTCGCGCTTTCCAGTTCGATGACGACCTGGCGATCGCCGTCCTTGCGCATGTCCACGACCGGCTTGAAGAGCGATTTCGACGCCGATTCAGAATCATCTCCGCGGTGGCGGTTGACCGAATGAATAACGTCTTCCGGCGTCAGCGATTTGCCGTTGTGGAACTCAACCCCGGGCCGCAAGTTGAACACCCAGGTTTTGCCGTCGTCGCTGGACTCCATGCTTTCGGCCAGCTCAGGCGCGACCGAACCGTCCGGCTGCACCTCGGTGAGGTTGCTGCCCCAGCACCAGTTGTTGCAGATCTCGACCACCGCGCCCGTGCTCTTGAGCGCGTCAAGGCTCTCGGTGGTGGAGCCGGCGGAGAAGCCCTGGCGCAGGCGCCCGCCCTTCTTCGGCGTGGCGGCGAGCACCGCGTCCGACATGGAAATGGCCGACGGCATGGTGACACCGGCAGCGATCATTGCGGCGATGAACTGGCGCCGATCGATGCTGCCGGACGTGAACTTGCGTTGCTGGTCCTTAATGTACTTGGTTTTCATTGCGTTTCCTCCCTGTAGTCCTCAAGCATTGAGGCATAGCAGGGAGGAAAGGGACGTAAATATTTCGACAGCACCGCCAGTTTTTCGACA
>JAJFHL010000030.1 GCA_021775615.1 Hyphomicrobiales bacterium | reverse complement strand
GGTGCTCATGACAGCATTTTTCATCGTTCCGATCGGCTACACCGTCGGCCTGAGTTTCACACCCGCGGACAGCGGCGGGCTTAGTCTTTCGAACTATCGGACTTTCTTCGCCAACGACCGCTTCACCGACGCGCTCATGCGTAGCGTCTTCATGTCGTTTATTGTGGTCGCGCTGAGCAGCATCATCGCCTATCCGATCGCCTATTTTCTCACCTATCTGACGCCTGAGAGGCGCCGCCTGCTCCTCCTGTTCGTGCTCATTGCACCATTCTGGACCAGCTTCACGATCCGCGCATTTTCCTGGCAGTTGGTGCTGTCGGACAGCGGCGTCATTGCGTATTCCCTGGAGAAGGTCCTGGGCGGTCCGATGGCGTTTGGTGTCCTCTACACCATGGCCGCCTCGATCTTCGGCCTGACCCTCTTCGGCGTGATGCTCACAACATTGATGATCTTCTCGGTGATGGTAACGATCGACCGGCGGCTGCTGGAAGCAAACCGAGACCTCGGCGGCAGTGCGTGGCGCGGCTTCTGGGAGATCATCTTCCCGCTCAGTCTGCCTGGATGGGTGATCGGTGCGGTGCTCACCTTCATCATATGCGTCGGCGACTATGCGGTTCCGACCCTGCTGGGCGGCGGCTTCAAGCCGGTGTTGGCACAACTCATGTTGAGCACGCTCAAGGGAACCTACGATCTCTCGATGGCCGCAACCTTCGCCGTCATACTTGTCTGCGTGGTCTTGCTGGCCGCGTTGCCATTGGCCCTGATCCGCAACCAGGTACGGCTTCAGTCGTGAGGTGATGGCGGTGGCACAGACACAATCAACAGCATCGCGATGGTTCGGACTGCTGTTCGGAACGGCGGCGCTGATCATCTATCTGCCGATCATTGTGATGATCGCCTTCTCCTTCAACAGCGGCCGTTACCAGGTCATGCCGTTTCGCCAGTTCACCTGGAAATGGTATGGCCGGGTGTTTCAGGACGCGCAATATGTCGCCGGCTTCGTGAACAGCATGACCATCGCGGCGGCCGTCAGCGTAACCGCAACGGCGATTGCATTTGCCTGCGCCTATTCGCTGGTCAACGCGAATTTTCCCGGGAAGATGGTAGTGACGCTGTTGGTCCTGGCGCCGCTCGCCGTTCCCCTCATTCTCATCGGCATTGCGCTGAGGCTCTACTTCGTAGCAATCGGCTTCGAGCCGTCGCTCGGACTGGTTTACGCTGGGCAGGTTCTCTACGTGCTGCCGCTCGCGGTTCTCAATCTGCGCAACCGGATCGCACAGATTCCGAAAAGCCATGAGGAAGCGGCCTGGGCGCTCGGCGCATCCCGATTGAGAGCGATCTTCGAGATCGTGGTGCCAGCCTGCAGGCTCGCCATCGTCGCGACGCTCATCATCACCTTCACCTTTGCATTCGATGAGTTCGTGATCGCGTACTTCCTTACAAACTTTTCAATCACCCTTCCGATCAAGATATGGACGTCGCTGATCACCGGTTTTGATCCGGCAATCAACGCGGTCGGCGTCATGGTGTTCTCTTTCTCAATGGTTCTGGGCGTGATCGCGCAGATCCTGTTCATGCGAAGGGATGTGCATTGATGTCCCTTGAACACCGCAAGTCTCCCACCCTCGAATTGGCATCGGCCATCGAGCAAGCCCGCGAAGCAGGCCATACGGTTTACTCCTTAAGCACACCAACCTTCCAGGACCAGAGCCCGGATGTGTTTGCACAAAATGTGCTCAAGACCACCCTGTCTCCGGAAATGGGCCTTGAGGCGCTGCGTGAACGGGCGCGCGATGTGCTGTTTCCGAAGTGGGATCTTCCAGGTCACGAATGCGTCGTGACCGGGGGCGCAAAAGCGACGATTTTCTCCGTCCTGCGCGCAAGCCTGTCACCGGGCGACCGGGTGCTTGTCATTTCCCCGCACTGGCCAACCTATGAGGACCTTGCCAAGCTGGCCCATCTTGAAACGCTGTTTCTTGCGACACGTGCAGAAGAAGATTTCGCCATTGATCCGGCAGCTCTTCACGCAGCTCTGCGGGACAGCGGTGCAAAAGCGGTCCTGTGCAGCAATCCGGGCAATCCATCCGGCAAGATCTATTCCTCGAGTGAACTGGACCAGCTCAACACCGCCACCAAACAGGCAGGCGCCATTCTCATCATCGACGAAAGTTTCTCGAACATCGTCTTCGAACCGGACAAATGGCGGAATGCGCGGTGCGCCGAGGCGGACAACCTGTTTGTCATAAACTCGTTCTCCAAGAACTATCATCTCCAGGGCTTGCGGTTGGGCGCGTGTCTGTTGCCGGGCAAGTGGGTCTCCGCTGTTGTCTCGGTACATCAGACAATTCTGAGCGCGGCACCGACCCCGAGCCAGCACATGGCCCTCGCCATTACCAACAGCATTGCGGCCCATATTGACGAATACACCGAGCAGCGGCGACTGATGCTTGGATTTATCGCCGCAAGAGGGTGGCCGCACATTGCGACGGAAGGCACGTTTTATGTCTTTCCATGCATCCCGAACATCGGGGTGTTCCGCCGAAAACTCGAAGAGCGTGGCATCTTCTCGCTCGCTGGAGAAACGTTTGGCGAGAGCTACCGCGATCACACGAGAATTTGTTTCGGCAAGCCGGTGACAGAAGTCCGCGCTATGGTGGCGATTATGGAAGACATCCTCGACTCCGAGCAGGGCGGGGGCGCATGACACGGCCTGCAACCGAACGTCGGGCAGTCGTCTCGCCTAACGATGGCCAGGTGTTTGATGAGTGGCGGCCGATCTGTGAAGCCGACGTCACCCGGCAACTGGACTGTCTGGGCCCGGCGCGGCGCGCATTGAACGATGATATCGAACTCAGAAAGGGCCTTCTGGACAAGTGCATTGCCGGCATCCGGAGCGCCCGGGAAAAGCTCGTAGATCTGGTTATCCGTGAAGTCGCAAAGAAGCCGGAGGAAGCTGACGGTGAAGTCGACTATGCCATCTCCTTTCTCTCTCATTGCCGCGAGCTGCTGGATGACCGCTGCTTCGAGCAGACGCTCGAAAGCGGCCACGTCATACGGGATGTCGGCCTGGCGGGTGCACTGCTGATTTGCCCCTATAATGATCCGCTTGCCGGCCTCACCCGAAAAATAGCACCGGCCATCGCCGCCGGATGTCCCGTCATCTTGAAACCTTCGTCTCTTTCGATGCTTTGCGCCCAGGCTATGTTCGATGCATTTGCGGACCAGGGCATTGGAGATGAAATCCAGCTGCTCGCCACCAGCGATCCGCATCTCGTCCAGGCGGTTCTGGAGCATCATGATATCGGTATCGTCAGCTTCACCGGCTCGACCGCCGTCGGCCGTGAACTGGCCATCAAATGCGCTGCCTCCGGCAAGAAGTCAGTGATGGAACTGGGAGGCAACTGCCCGTTCGTCGTGTTTGAAGATGCCGATCTCGAGCTCGCCGTTGAGGATCTGGTGATCCGCAAACTCAAGGCCGCCGGTCAGGCGTGCTCTTCGGTAAATCGCGTGTTTGTGGCTGATGGCGTCTACAACAGCTTTGAAGAGCGCCTGAAAAACCGAATTGCCCACCTCAAACTAGGCCCGTCCAACGCAGGCGTGGATCTCGCGCCGATGCGCACTCTCAGGGCGGCGAACGCTCTGGTCGAGATGGCTTCACAGGCGCAGGCGAAAGGGGAACGTCTGATCACCGCCGAACCGATGCCGCTTGCCGAGGGTGAGCCGTTTCTATTTCCGTTCACGGTGATCGAGAGCGGCCAAGACAGCCTGTTTGATCATCATGAGACCTTTGGTCCTCTGCTGTCGATCCGCCCTTTCTCGGATGAGGACCAATTGCTGTCGGTTCTGTCGCGCGAGCGCCATGCGCTCGTATCCTATTTCTATACGGGCAGGCCCCAGGCTTTGCTCCCCCGGTTGAGCCAGTTGAGATTTGGCAGCATTGGTGTCAATTCGACAGCCATTCAGGGGCCGGACATTCCAACCGGTGGGTTCTGGGAGGCCGGACTGGGCCGCGAAGGCGGATCGTGGGGCGTAAACGAATACCTGACCACCGTGAACCAGAAGACTGCCTGGTGAGATGAACGAATTGGTGAGAACGACATGAAGGAAATCATCACGGATCCGAATTCGCCGGCATCGACGTCACCGGCCTCCCAGGGAACCAAGGGCGGCGGCCTTGTGTTCGTCGGCGGCCAGATGCCGCGCGACGTGGAGACCGGGGAGATCGTCAGCGGTGCCGAGGCGCAGGCGCGGCTGTCACTGAAACACTGCATCAGCGTTGTCGAAGCCGGCGGCAGCTCGGTTGAAAAGATCATGCTCGCCATCGTCTACATGACCGACCTCGCCGCCAAGAGCGCAGTGAACGAAGTGTTTGCGGAAACCTTCGGCGACAGGCCGCCCGCGCGCAACCTTGTCGAGGTCAGTGATATTGGGGAAAGCGCGATCGTCGAAATCGGCGTTATTGCGCTGGAATGACTCTTAAATTCGGGCCGTCACCATCGAAAATAGAAACTGCCCGCTCAAGGTTCTCTAAAATATGTTCTTCAGTCAGCCGTTTCGCTTCCTGAATATTGCCGGCCTCAAGTTGTCCCTGGATGTCCTCATGATAGTCGAGCGAGCGACGGGTTGGAAAGGACATTTGCAGCAATCTGTAGCGCACCGGCAGGGAAATTTCGTTCACATAGAACAGCACCTGGGCAATCGGTCGGTTTTCGGTGAAGTCGATGATGCACTGGTGAAACGTGCTGTTCTCGCGGAAATAGCCTTCGGTGTCTTTCGCCTTGTAATAGCCTTCCATGATCGCACAGCGGCCCTTGAGCGTTTCGCACAGCGGCTTGATGTCGAGGCCCTCAAGGGCTGCGACCACCATACCTTCCAGCGTGGCGCGAAGCTGATAGATGTTGCGGACATCATCGGGCGTATAGGTGCGCACGCGAAATCCGCGCCGCGGCAGGTGCTCGACCAGGCCGCTTTGCAACAGCAGGCGGAGACTTTCGCGTATCGGTCCGCGACTGCTGCCGTAGTCGGCTTCAAGTTCCTTTTCGCGCAGCGGCTGGCCCGGCTCCAGTTCGCCGGTGATGATGCGCCAGCGCAGCTTGTTCAAGATAAAGTAGGACAGCGTCTGCGGCAGCGACTCGTCTTCAAAATACACGGCGGTTCTTTCTTCAAACCTTCGGTTTCTGCTTGCAAGAATAGTGCGCCACGAACCGCTTGGGCAAGGGCAACATGACCGGCGCCGCCAAGGACGTTGAACTGATCGACGTGTCGAAGGCATTCGGCTCGACCCACGCGGTCAAGCCGTTGTCACTCCACGTCAAGGCCGGTGAGTTTCTGACACTGCTTGGTCCCTCCGGCTGCGGCAAGACCACGCTGCTCAGATTGATTGCGGGGCTGGAGCAGGTGACCGGCGGCGAGATCCGGGTCGGCGGCGATGATGTGACCGGTGAGCCGCCAAATCGCCGCGACACCAGTATCATGTTTCAGGACTACGCCCTGTTCCCGCATAAAACACTGATCGACAATATTGCGTATGGCCTCAAGATGCGTGGAATGGCGAAGTCTGAACGAAACCGGAAAGCCATGTCATGGCTCGAAACCATCGAGCTGGCAGGTTTCGGACAACGGCTGCCACATCAGCTTTCCGGCGGACAGCGCCAACGTGTCGCCCTCGCGCGCTCTCTGATCGTTGAGCCGGGCGTGTTGCTCCTGGACGAGCCCCTCGGGGCGCTCGATGCCAACCTGCGGCGCCAGATGCAGCACGAACTCCGCCGCGTGCACAAAGACGTCGGCCTGACCTTCATCTATGTCACCCACGATCAGGAAGAAGCGCTCACCATGAGCGACCGCGTCGCGGTGATGCGCGACGGGTGCATCGAGCAACTGGGCACATCTGTCGATATCTATGATCAGCCTGAAACCGAGTTTGTGGCGCGGTTCATTGGCCTGTGCAACGTGATCGAGGCGGAAGTGGTAGCGTCCACGAAGACTGAGATCACCTGCACCGCTGACGGGCTGGCGCCTCTTGCACTCACCCCATCTCCGTCGCACACGTTGAAGACGGGGGACCGGATCTCGGTGGCGCTGCGTCCAGAAGCAATCCAGGTCAGGAAGACGGGCGCGGTTCCATCGCAGAACGGTCTGCGCTTGCGCATCGAGGACGTCACATTCGTCGGCTCGACCTTCAAGATCAAAGGGGCATCTCCGTCGGGGCAAACGCTTGATGTCGATGTTGGGCGAAGGGAGCTGGGACCTCACCTCCTTGAGCCCGGACAGGAAATCATCGTTGAGTGGGACAAATCGGCGGCGAACGTGTTGCGCCGGTCATCGGCCCATGAAGGATCGCCATAGCATGCCGGACGCGAAATCCACATTGGAGATCACCCTGGCGCGCGAGTCTGCCGCCGCGAACACCTTCCGGATTGGGCAAGATCCGCCGGTTTTTGCACGCGGTGACGGCTCCTGGCTGTTCGAGGAAGACGGCACGAAATGGCTCGACCTGGTGTGTGGATCGAGCACCACCAATCTCGGCCACAATCATCCCGCCCACCGCGCCGCCATAGAGGAAGTCGCGGCAACCGGTATCCTTCACACCGGCACGAGATTGCCGTCGCCTTTCCGGGCGCAGCTTTATGAGCTGCTATGCAGCATTCTTCCGGTCGAGCTGTCCTGCGTCCAGCTTGTGAATTCCGGCTCAGAAGCGATCGAGGCGGCCATCAAGGCAGCCCAGTTCGCCACCGGACGATCCAGGCTTCTGTCGTTCGAGGGCGGCTACCACGGGCGCACCCTCGGGGCTCTGTCGATCACTCACGGTGAGCGCATCAGAAAGCCGTTTTCGGTGCTCGGAGACAGTGTCGATTTCCTGCCCTATCCCTATATGGACGACCCAACAGGCGCTGGACAAGACGCCGCCTTCTGCTTGGCTCAGCTCTTACGGCGCCTGGAAGACCTCCAAAATGCAGATGACCTTCCTGCAGCCATCATTATCGAACCGATTCAGGGCGTGGGAGGAGTGGTCGTTCCTCCAGATGACTTCGTGATCGGTGTGCATGACGCCGCGCGAAAGTTCAAAGTGATGCTGATCTGCGATGAGATCTGGTGTGGTTTCGGACGCAGTGGACGCTGGTTCTCCTTCGAACACACCGGCATCGTGCCCGACATCGTCGCCATGGGTAAGGCATTGTCGGGCGGGCTGCCCCTCTCAGCGGTTGCCGCCGGTCCCGACATTCTCAAAGCCTGGCCGCCGGGCATGCACACGAGCACATTCCAGGGCAATCCGGTCTCCTGCAACATGGCCTGCGCAACGATCCGAACGATCCGAGACCGTGACTTGCTCGGCCATGTAACGGATGCCGTCACACCGGAACTCGAGCGAGCGCTGATGCCGCTACGCTCACTGTCGCGCGTTCATGCGGTGCGTATCAATGGTGCCCAGGCTGCGGTGGAACTCCTGACAGGAGACGGCTCACCGGATCCGGACGCGGTCGTCCGACTGCAGAAATCGGCTCTCGGTCGCCACATCCTCATTTATGCCGGGGGGCGGCATGGCAACGCGGTGATGTTCGTACCCCCAATCAACATTTGCCGCGAAGACCTGGCCGTCGGATTGAGCACCATCGTTGAACTCATCGAAGAGGAAGTCGGGTCAACATGAGCGAACCTTGTGAACTTTCGGCGGTCGAAGCGCGCGCCCTCATTGGCTCCCGGAAACTGTCCCCGGTGGAGTTGCTCGACAGCTGCTTGAGACAGATTGAGGAACTCGATCGCGCCCTCAACGCATTCCCCATCCGGTGTTTCGAACGCGCGCGCGAAGAGGCGAAACAAGCGGAAAGCACGGTCATGCGGGGTGACCCCCTCGGCCCTCTGCATGGACTGCCTTTGGGTATCAAGGATCTCAACGATCTTGCCGGTGTCAGGACGACACAGGGCTCGCCCCTGTTTGAGAACTTCGTTCCCGATGAAGACGACAATATCGTTGCGGCCATGCGGGCGGCGGGCGCAATAGCCGTGGGCAAGACAAATGTTCCCGAACACGGCTTCGGCGCGACCACCGACAACCCGCTTTTCGGCACCACCAACAATCCCTTTAACCCGGCGCTCTCGGCGGGCGCCTCGTCCGGTGGTACCGCTGTTGCTCTTGCCTCCAACATGGTCCCGCTCGCAATGGGCTCCGACTTTGCCGGCAGTCTCAGGACCCCGGCGTCTTTCTGCGGCATCGTCGGAATGCGCCCTTCCGTAGGCGCGGTTGCCAGCGCGCGGCGCGGTTTCGGATGGCTTCCGTTCGATGTCGAGGGGCCCATGGCGCGCACCGCCGCCGATGCCAAGTTGCTGATGGCAGCGATGATGACGCAGGACAGCCGTGATCCTCTGGCCTATCCGATTGCCCGGGAATTCGCCGCGCCTGTCAGGTCCGTCGACCTCGCCGGTTTGCGCGTTGCGATCTCCGAGGATCTGGGATTCGCGCCGGTCAGCCGCGACGTCCGAACGGCGTTCCGGCAGAAACTGGAGAGCATTGCAGATGTCTTCAACCAGATAGAAGATGCTCATCCGGACATGAGTGAGGCGGACCGCGCGTTCTATGTCTTGCGCGGCATTGGCTTTGTGCATGACTTTCGGCCAATCTTTGACGAAACGCCAGATGCCCTCGGACCGACCATCACCGATGAACTGGAGCGTGCCGAGCAACTGTCGATCGCCGATATCGGTTGGGCGAACGCGGCCCATACCCGCACTTATCTTGCAGCAGAGAGATTCTTTCAGGACCACGACCTTCTGATCACGCCGGCAGCTTCGGTGCCGCCGTTCCCGCACGGGGACATGTACCCCAAGCAGATCGACGGTGAGGATATGGGCGGATATCTGCGTTGGGAGGCGATTGCCTATGGTGTCACCCTGTTCGCCGGACCGGCAGTCGTCATTCCCTGCGGCATGGGTCCCGGTGGCATGCCGATGGGCATCCAGCTTGTATCCCGTGCGAGATCCGACGCCTGGCTGCTGGATGTGGCGCACACGCTAGAAACCCTGTTTGCCTCCTGTGGAGCACTCTCCTCCCCAAAACCCGACCTCGGCGTCTTGAGAAACACGTGACGTCGCGATTTGTTTTGTATATTGTTGACAATATTCTCGCAGGCCGCACTTTTGTTGGGATTTTCTGCGATGGAAGGAAGCCGATGCCTCGGAGAACGGCCCGGCTCATACAGGAGTAAAGGGAGGAAATTCATGACAGTGTTTCGCACCACACGCCGCGCCCTGGTCGCCTTTGGCGCTGCCATCGCGTTTGCAGGTCTGAGCTTCTACGGGACACCGGCAAGTGCCGATGCTCTGGACGAGGTCAAGAAACGCGGGCATTTCGTTTTCGGTCTGGAGGTCGGATACAAACCCTTTGAGTATCGTGACGACGACAACAACATCGTCGGCTACGACATCGATGTCGCCAATGAGGTGGCCAAGCGCATGGGCGTCGAGGCCAAGCCCATGGACACCAATTGGGCGACAGTGATCCAGACCCTTTACGACGGCGGCTTCGATCTCATCCTTGGTGGCATGACCGCGACGGAAAAACGCTTCAAGCGCGTCAACTTTTCAATTGCCTATATGGATGCAAGTTCAGGCCTGCTGGTCTTGAAGGCCGGCGGCATCAAAGACCGCAAGGGCCTCGACGGCAAGACCGTATCTGCCGGCGCCGGCACGCCACAAATCGGCCAGCTGAAGCTATCGGCCGAGGAACTCGGCATCTCTTACAACGGCAGCATCAAGTCCTACGACAAGGATGCGGTTGCCTATGAAGCCATGCGGACGGGGCGTGTTGATGCCTATGCGTCGACAATTGTCAGCCTGTTGGAGTTCTCAAAAACCACAGACGGCTTTGACGTTCTGCCGTTCACCTCTTCCAAGTGGAAACAGGAATGGACAGCAATGGCGTTCAGGAAAGAAGACGAAACGCTCCGTGCCGCATTCAACGATCAGATCCGCGCGATGAAGGCGGACGGAACGTTGGAAACCCTGCAGGAAAAATGGTTCGGGAAATCTTTCGTCGATACGCTGAGCGATGACGCCCCGACCTGGTGATACTCCCTGAGTCCACGGGCGGCTGTGTTCTGGCCCGTTTCGAGCTAGAGCGGGATCAGGAAAAGTGGATACCGGTTTTCCGTCCGATCCCGCTCTAACTTACAGAGGTCGATCACGTTTTATCGACTTAGGTGATTCAACCTAAGTCGATCGTGATCTAGTCTCCGTTACCGGCTGACATCCCAGCGAGGACACTGCGCCCGTGGACTTTGCCTACATGATCAAGGTGTTCCCGAAGCTGCTGCCGCCGCTTTGGGTGACCATCGAAGTAAGTGCGATTTCGCTTGTCCTGGCCATGATGATCGGCCTTAGCTGCGGCACCGCGCGTGCCTTCCTGACCAGAAGAAATCCGCTGGTCTGGGTGATGGATGCCTATGTCGGACTGGTGCGCTGCACGCCGATCATCGTGCAAATCTATGCCGCATATCTCCTTCTGCCCAAAACGGGCATCCGTCTTGACGTGTTCTGGGTCGGCGTGATTGCCCTGACTTTCAATTCAGCCGGCTATCAAATCGAGATTGCACGTGCCGCAGTTCAGTCGATTGACAAGGGTCAGGGTGAAGCGGCCGCCGCTCTAGGCCTGCGCTGGTGGCATGCTGTCCGGCTGGTGATCCTGCCGCAGGCGATCAAGCGCATGATCCCTGCCGTAACCAATGAGATGTCACATCTGATCAAGGCGTCTGCGGTGCTCTCGGTCATCACATTGTTCGAGTTGCACAAGGCTGCAAACAGCCTGCAGGCGACCAGCTTCAAATTTGTCGAGCTCCTGACCTTGCAGGCTTTGTTGTACCTACCCCTGATCCTCGGCGCGAGCCGCATCGCACGCTACCTCGAAACAGATGTTTTCGGCTTCGAAGGCAAGCGCGATGCCCAGGGGACCAGGTGATCGTCATGGACGGCCTCGACCTTCAGTTCATGATCGATATTCTGCCCGACATGCTTCTGGCAGCCTGGGTAACCGTCAAGCTTTCCGTCCTGACCATCATTTTCAGCGTTGCTCTGGGTGTGGTTCTTGCTTCCTGGAAACTTCTCGGTGGGAAGCTTGCCGGTGGCCTGATTCAGGCATTTGTGGAATTCACGCGGGGCGTGCCCCAGCTGGTTCAGATTTCGATCATCTACTTCGCGCTGCCGCGCGTTGGCCTCACGCTGGATGAATTCTGGACCGGCGTAACGGCTCTAACGTTTGTCGGCGCCGGCTATGCCGTCGAAATCATCCGGGGCGCCGTCGACAGCCTCGACAAGGGCCAACGGGAGAACGCCCTGGCACTGGGATTGAGCGAGATGCAGGCGCTGTTTCTCGTCCTCTATCCGCAAGCCGTTCGCCGCGTCCTGCCGCCGCTTACCAACGAGCTTGCAAATGTCATCAAGGCATCGGCCCTCCTGTCGGTGATTTCGGTGAACGAACTGACCAAGGTCGCCAATGACCTGATCTTCGAGTATTTCGTTGTTATCGAGGTTTTGATCGAACTGACGGTGCTTTACATCGTCATCATCGGCAGCCTTCTTTGGGTTTCACGAATTCTGGAAAAGCGGACCAGAGCATAATGGGAGGAGATCGGGCGAGGATCGGCCTCCTGTGGCCTGCGGACGGGCGTAACGACAAAGAGTTCTGGCAGTGGTTGCCGGACGATGTCGCGCTCCTTGTCGCCCGTTATGAGGTCGGGGGAACGCTCGATCTGGAACAGCTTGAACGCGACGCAGAGCTGGATGGGATCCTTGCTGCCGCCCATCTGCTTCGCCATGCGGCTCCAGACGTCATTACCCTGGGTGATTGTGCCGGCAGCTTCGTCGGCGGAAAAGTGGCTGATCTGAAACAATCCCGCGCGGTCGAGGAGGCGACCGGCGTTCACACCATCTCCATGAGCAGCGCTCTGGTTGCGGCCGTTTCGGCGCTCAAAGCCCGTCGCGTCGCTGTTCTGTCGCCATACGCACCGAAAGTGACCGAGCGCTTTCTCGGATATCTCTCGGAGCATGGTATTACCGCTGACCACAACCGTTCAATGTCTCGGGTCAGCGAAACGGAAATTCATGCGATGTCGGTGGAGGACTGGATCTGTGAAGCGCAACAGGCTGATTGCAGCACCGCGCAGGCGCTCGTTGTCGCCGGCGGTGGCGTCAGCCTGTCGTCGATCATCACACAACTCGAGATAGATCTGCGGAAACCCGTGATCACCGGACCCGGCGCGTTGATGTGGGCGGCACTTGCTCGCCTGCAAGTCCATCACTACGCCGACAATCGCGGCGCCCTCTATGGTGCGGAACGTCAGCATGACTGAAGAACGACCGACACAGGCGCAGTGGGAGACGCTCTCCAGCGCGACGAAGATGTATGCGGTGACAGATCGGCCACCGGTGTTCATCAGCGGCGTTGGTGCCTGGCTGACGGACACGGAGGGCAAGCGCTATCTGGATTTTGCCTGCGGTTCGGGAACAACCAACCTTGGCCACAACCACCCGGCCGTCATGGCGGCCGCGAACGCCCAGCTGGCATGCGGTATCACCCACATCGGGCCGCACTTCCACACCGAGGTACATACCGGGCTGTACCGGGTGCTGCGCCGTGTTCTTCCAGACGAGTTGCGCAGGTTCCATCCCGCTACAAACGGGACGGAAGCCGTGGAAACCGCTCTCAAGGCAGCAATGCACCACACCGGCAACCGCACTTTTCTTGCCTTCGAAGGCGGCTATCACGGCCGCACGCTCGGAGCCCTGGCGGTGTCGGCGGCCAAGGGGCAAAACGAAGCTCTTGGCTCCTTGTCACCTGAAACGGTCTTCCTCCCGTATGGATGCGGCGACGAAGATCTAAACCGGGCGATCCAGAACGCGCCGCCATTGGCCGGGATCATCGTCGAGCCCGTACAGGCAACGCATGGCATGGTCGAGCCGCCACCCGGCTTTCTGACGGCACTCGCAGAGTTTGCCGCTTCACACCAGATCCCGCTGATTTTCGATGAGGTCTTCACCGGATTCGGCCGTACAGGCAGACTGTTTGCCTTCCAACATGAAAGCGTCACGCCGGATCTGCTTGTCCTCGCAAAGGCCTTCGGCGGCGGTTTTCCGGGCGGCCTGGTGGCCGGCCGTGAAGACATCATGACCTCTTGGGAACCCGGCACGCAGTCGTCAACTTTTCAACTGCACCCGGTGACGGCCGCAGCCGCAAAAGCGTCTCTGGACGTCATTCTGGGAAAAGACGTACTCGCCAATGTCGCCCGGATCGAGCGCTGGATGAAACAGTTCGGAGCGGGCCTCACCGACGAACCGCCTGTGGCGCAGTTCCGCGGACTGGGGGCAATGTTCGGCGTCGAAGTCGTCGACGGGGATGGCAGGCCGGATCAGGTGCGCACGAAAGCCGTTCGCGCCGCAGCCCTGGAAGGCGGGCTGATCACATGGGAGTGCGGCGCGCAGGGCCAAGTCATCGGCCTCGTGCCGCCCTTGAACGCCACCAAAGAAGAGATCGCCCACGGCTTCAGTGTTCTACAACAGGCATTCGCCGTGTCGAAACAGCACTGAAGCCTTTCGCACTCCAAGCTGGGATCGTTCAGTCACCGCCGATATAGTTTGTGCTCAAGCGGCCGGACAGCGCCTGGACCGTGTCCATGTCCGATAACCCGAACCAGCCTGCAAGATGGCCCAGGTCTATGCACTCCTCGCCATCGGCGCCGAGAAGCAGCACCCGATCTCCGACCTCCGCATCATCGACCCCGTCAAGATCGACCGTGAGATGCTCAAGCGACACCGCAAGAATGGGCACCCGGCGGCCGCGGACCAGCCCGGTCGGTCGCGAGCCCGGAGCCGGCCGGTGCAGGCCATTCGCGACGCCGATCGGAGCAACACCGATCCTCTTTGGCGTTGCCGCGCCGAACACATTTGCAATAGCCATGTCCTGGCCCGGCGCATGTGACGTCACCTGCACCAGCCGGGACCCGACCTCGCTGATCACCGGTTCAAACGCATCGGCGTCACCGATAGCGCTGTCGGTGAACGGAGAGAAACCGAAGAGCAGCCGCCCTATGCAGACGGCGCCGGACTGATCCTTGATCCCTGCCAACACGCTGCTGCTTGCCCCCGCCTGTGTGACCGGAGGCAGGAGATGGGCATCGGCAAGGCGGTCCAGGAACCAGCCGAAACTGGCAAACTTGCACCGCGACCATTCCATTTCCGCCGCATCGGCAAACGGCAGGTGCGTATAGAGACCTGCGACATCCAATGAAGACATTTGTGCAAGGTCGGCGAGGAACGCATGAGCGTCATCGATTGGAACGCCGAGGCGGCCAAACCCGGCATCCACCTTAAGATAGACCCGCGCCGGCACATTTGAGCTCCCGGCGGATGCCGCTGCATGTGCTCCAGCCATGTCTACGATGGTGGGAACAATCCCATCCTCAATCATTTCAGGAATGGCTTCGGGAAGCCCAACCGCAAAAGCTACGATGGGTGCGGTTATCCCCTGCCTTCGCATGTCGCGGGCTTCATCAATGGACCCCAACATGAATCCAAAAATACCGGCTCGTTCTAGAAAGGCCGCGACCTGCAACACACCATGACCATAAGCATTGCCCTTCAATGACGCCAAGATCTCCTGCTTCGGCCCAATCCGGTGGCGCAGGAGCGAGAGATTGCCATCCAATCGTTTCAGATCGAACGTGACCCAGTTTGGGTCGAGCGCCGATGAGATTTCATTCTCGGTCATGCAAACTATCCCATAAATGGAGCAGGCAACTTTGTGGCATAGGCAAGCTAACGTAGGCGGATTTGGATGGCGGGAAACAGGCACCGTGCTGACATCGAAGGGGCTAACAGATTCAAGGCCAGCCGATGTCGCTATCCTATTCGTTGTTGCTCAGAGCGTGGGGGTTTTTGTTGGGCTCTGACTTCGCACGGAGCACTTTGCCAGATGTGGCGGGACAAAGAAGTTCAAATCTTGGCCCCGCTGTCCGCAAAAGACAAATCACCCGGTTCGGGCACCGTGAACATGATCACTGCAGTCAACCGGCCGGATGCTCATCCTGTCCGTTTCTGGCCCTTGTCGATGACCGGACGACGAGATGGCCAGGAACAACGACGGATATCGGATCGTAGTCCGGATCGTTGCTGATCCGTTCGATGAGCATCATCGTCTGCGCAATCATCTGTTCGAGCGGGTAGTTGTACGTGGTCAACGAGTGTGAGGGCCAACCTGACATGAAGATATTGTCGAAGCCGGCCACAGACACATCGTCGGGAACTTTCAGACCAAGTTCGCCGCGTAGCGCGTCCATTGCGCCCAGCGCGACGATGTCGTTGGCGCAAAAGATCGCCTCGGGGCGCGCGCTTCGGGCAAACATGCGCAGCGCAGCCTGGTAGCCGGAATCATACGAGAAAATGCCCGTCTCCTCCTTGTGGACGTCGGTGACACCAAGTTCGGTACAGCGTTCGGAAAACCCGGTCCAGCGATCCCGATTGGTCGACGTCTTCGGCGTTCCGGCAATGTAAGCCAGTCTGGTGTGGCCGCATTCCACCAGGTGTTCGGCGATAGCCCGGCCGCCGTCGGCGTTGTCGCAGGTGACAGAGAATGTCGGCGATCCGGGGACGTAACGACTGAAGAAGATAAGATTGGTACCGCCTTCCGCCGCGAACACGGTCGCCTGAGACGAGACGGTTGCGGCCAGGACAATCACGAATTCCGGCTCAAAAGCCAACGCCTGCGGCAGGACATCGTCCGGCGTCTGGCCCTCCGATACGGGGAACAGCATCGCGTTGTATCCGGCTTGCCGGAGGGCATCGCTGAGACGCGCCAGGGCTTCGGGATAAAACGGGTTGTTTGAGATGTCGGACACCACGATGCCCACAATTGTATTGTTCTGAGTCGTCAGACTCTGGGCATAGGGATTGGGCTGGTAGCCTATGGATGCGGCATATTCCAGGATCTTCGCCTTGGTCTTCGGTGAGATTCGCGTGTCGGGAGTGAATGCACGGGAGATCGTCGATATCGAAACACCAAGTTCATCGGCGAGGTGCTTTGCAACAATCCGCTTGCGGGTCCGCTTGCTTTTGTTTGAACGGGGTTTCAATCTCGACTTCCGTAGCTTTGCGTCTCAACATGTTTGGCGCAAGCCGGACGCACTGAGAGTTTAATCGCGACCGGCTGCTCAGTTCGCAAGGCCAGCCATTTCCATCCACAGCTTTTTTGAAAGAGCTTCACTGGCCCATGAGGCCCTTCGGGGCTCGTCCGACACGTGCGGACCGGCCTGGTTTACACAAGGAAAATGCGGCCAAGCGCGCAATGCTACCGCAGGGTTGAATATTTGTGCAACCGTTTGCACAAATTTTTTCTTTGCGTTAACCTTGGTTCGATTTTGCCGGTGTGCGGGGGCAAGCCGGTGGGAGCCGACACCGAACGAGGGGGCTTGTTGTAACCAGGATCCGCGAGCAGCCTGTCAGACAGAGCGTCTGTAAACGGAACCGCCAAAAGACGCAAAAAACCAAGTAGGGAGACTGAAATGTTTCGAACCTTAGGGATTGTCATACTGGCCACGCTGGCGTGGTTGGGGGTGACCGCTACGGGCTTCACCGAGGGCGTGGACGAGCTGCCAAGCGACGTCCAGGCAGACCTCTATAATCCGGACATGATCGACGCCCAGCAGCCGCTGGCGCCGAGCGCCTACCGGGACTGGAAAGCAAAGAACTCACCGCCCTGGACCATCGGCTATGCGAGTTCATATGCCGGTAACACCTGGCGCGCCGCCGTCATGGACCGACTGCAGAACGAGATCATTCCCAAATGGAAAGAGCTCGGGCTCATCAAGGAAGTGATCATCACTCAGTCGAACCTCGACGACTCACTGCAGATTCAGCAGATGCGCCAGCTGGTCGATCAGGGCGTTGACGCCATCATTGTCTGCTGCTCCAATCCGACCGCTCTCAACCAGACCGTCAAATATGCCTATGACCGGGGCGTTCCGGTGTTCTCGTCCGTGGGGTATCTGACGTCTCCCTACGCGGTCAATTCCTCCGCTAACTTCGTTGTCGGCGGCTCCATGATGGGCGAGTGGATGGCCAAGGAGATCGGCGGCAAGGGCAATGTCCTGATCGTTGAGGGTATCCCCGGAACGTCCGCATCGGATTCCCAGGATCGCGGCATCAAGCTGGCGCTCAGCAAACACCCTGACATCAAGATCGTCGGTTCGGTTGCCGGCATGTGGACCGATCAGGTGGCGCAGGCCGAAATACAGAAATGGCTGGCGACCCATCCCGGCAAGCTCGACGGCATTATCATCCAGTCCGCGTCGGAACTTGGCGCATTGCGCGCCCTACAGCAATCGGGCCGTGACATGATCCCCATCACCGTTGGGGGCGAGCTCGGAGCTCTGTGTTACTGGCGGCAGAATCTGGACTATATCAGTGCCGCCATTCAGGCATGGCCTCCCGGCGATGGATTCGAGCTCACCTGGAACATCATGATGCGGACGTTGCAGGGCCAGGGTCCCAAGCTGCAGTCAATTCACACCAAACCCAAGGTGATGACGAAAGAGATGTTGCTGAAGGCGGTCGACGAGAACTGCAGTGTCGACTCGGCCGACTGGTACCATGTCGGCATCGATGACTGGGCCGGGAAAGAGTATCTCGACAACTTCTTCCTCAACCCGGCTGACCCCGAAGCCTACAAGCCCTGAGTGGACGCGGCTGCCGCCACGTTGCAAGATTGCAGCGTGGCGGTATTCCGTTGCAACTTTCGTGTCGATCAATTGATCTGACCGGAAGTCCAGAACCACGCCCGGCCGAGGGTCAATAACAATAATGCAAGCTGTCGAGATATCTTCCGTCCACAAGGCATTTGGCCCGACCATTGCCCTGGGCGGGTGCAGTCTGAATGCTTCGAAGGGCGAGATACACGCCATTGTCGGGGGCAACGGATCCGGCAAGAGTACCCTTGCAAAGGTGATTTCCGGTGTTCTGATCCCCGACAGCGGCCAGGTTTCCATACTGGGGAAGACACCGACCTCACCCGTCGAGGCGAAGAAGATCGGCATTGCCAACGTCTTCCAGGAAGTGCTCGTGGCCGACAGCTGCACGGTACTGGACAATCTCTATATCGGCGCCGACAAGCTGTTTTCCTTTTCCATGTCAAAACTGGAGAAGAGCGAAAAGGCCCACTCGTTGATGCGTGAGCTTCTGGGTTTCGATCTCGATCTCACGACGCCTCTGCACGATCTGCCGTTGAGCATTAAGCAGTGGGTGACGATCGGGCGGGCGATCCTGTCGGACCCGAAAGTGCTGATCCTCGATGAGTCGTCGGCGGCGCTGGATTATGATTCGACCGAGCGGCTGTTTCGGAAAATACGCCAGATCAGGGACACCGATGCGGTTGTGTTCATTGTCACGCACCGGATTGCGGAACTGGTGCGCATCGCGGACAAGGCCACCGTGCTGCGCGATGGCGTCGATGTAGGTTGCCTCGACAAGCAGGACATCGACGAAGAGGCCATTCTGGATCTCATTGCAGGTGTCGATCGAAAGAGAGATGCACCGGTTCCCAGTGCCAAAGTCGACGGTGGCAAAAGTGCCGTCCTGAAGCTGGCCGGCGCCAAGGTCTGGCCGACGTCGCAACCGTTCAGCTTTGACCTTTACCCCGGGGAAATTGTCGGTGTGACCGGCCTTGACGGTCAGGGTCAAACAGATTTCGTACGCGAAGTGAGTGGTGTCCAGCCGCTCTTTGCCGGCTCGACCGTCTATCATGGCGGCGAGGAGGCAGACGAGATACGCGGGCTGAAATCCGCTCTTCGCAACCACATCATCTATGTGACCGGCGACCGCAAGAAAGAGGGCATATTTCCAAACCTCAGCATCTTTGAAAATGTGATGCTTCCTGTCTACCAGGAGTACAGGGCCGGAGGCGTGCTGAATTTTATCAACCGGACCAAGCTCGATCCGGTGTTCAAATGGGAATCGGAAAAACTCGAAGTCAAGATGGGGTCAGACGGCGATCTCATCACGTCGCTTTCCGGCGGCAATCAGCAAAAGGTGCTGATCGCCCGCGCGTTTGCCGAAAAACCCAATGTCCTGGTGCTGAACGACCCGACCCGAGGGGTTGATGTCGGGGCCAAACTCGATCTCTACAAGAATCTCAGAGAGTTTGCCGCGAGTGGCAAAGCGGTCATTTTCCTGTCGAGTGAGATCGAGGAATTCCTCAATCTGTGCACCAGGGTCATCGTGTTTCGCAACGGCACGATCACGCAGGAGTTTCCTGCACCCTTCGACGCCAACGTCATTTTGAATGCGACATTCGGAAGAGCCGCGCGCATGGCCGAGCAGGCCTCGACGCGCCATCACGACGAGGCATCCGCTGAAGCGGGGACGCCGGCGCACGGTGAAACCGACGCGGTTCAACCGTTCAAGATCATGTCACCGGCATTCGCGGATGGCGGGTTGATCCCGGACAAATATGTCGAGGAGAGCAGGATCTCGCCTCCGCTGGCCTGGTCGCACTGTCCGCCCGGCACCAGGAGTTTTGCGGTGTCGGTGACCGATCCCGACCTGCCTGAGGAGTTCGAGTTTCCGCGGGCCTTCGTCCATTGGCTGATCTATGACATTCCGCCTACGGAACTTGAGCTTGAGGAAGGCGCGGGCGTCGACGGGCGCCTGCCGCGGGGCGCAAGGGAACTGGAAAACGACTTCGTGACTTTCGGCATTCCGGGCTACGGCCGGGGGTATGGGGCGCCCTGGCCGCCCGACCGGTCGCATCGCTATGTGTTCACAGTCTTTGCCCTGAAAGCCGACAGGCTCGACATCGATCCGGACGGAGACTTCGAGAGCTTTTCAAAGGCCGTATTGCCGGTCACAATATCGGCCGCATCGCTCGTCGGATGCTACGGGCCGGCAAAAAAACCGCTGCCAAATCAAGAGGGTGTCGATGCCGATGCCGAGGCGTGAGAGGTCTCAAGGGAGTAGATAAATGAGCAGATATTCCGCACGAACGAATTTTGACCTTGAGTGGGTCGAGCGATGGGCGAGAAGGGTCAATGAAGACCGTGTCCTGCCCGTGCACGGCCGCTTTTTCACCAACCGGTTTGTCCTGGGCGTCGATGATACCGAGTATTTGATCGAAGTCCGGAAAGGCAAGATCGAGCGCATTTCCGAGGGGCTCGAACCCAATGACCTTGGCTATGAATTCGCCCTGAAAGCGCCGAGCAGCGCCTGGGCTAAATTTTCCCAGCCAATTCCCCCGCCCATGTTCAACGACATCTGGGCAATGGCGCACCCGCTCCACAAGCAACTCATCATCGAGGGCAACACGTTGCCGTTCTGGCAGAATCTGCGGGCACTGACGTGGATGCTGTCGCTGATGAGAGAAGTTTAAGACCCCCTTGCACAGGAGAGTTGTTCATGAACACCCATGATCCCATCGTCGGACGTTACGTCTATGTTCAATGCGAGGGCAAAGAGTACAGGACCTATTACGAAGAACATGGCGAAGGCATTCCGCTGGTCTGCCTGCACACCGCCGGAACCGACGGCCGCCAGTACCGGCATCAGCTTTGTGATCCCGACATCGCCGCCAACTACCGGATCATCGCCTTCGACATGCCGTGGCACGGCAAGTCGATCCCGCCGGCGGATTTCTATCTCAAGGAGGACGAGTACAAGCTGACATCCAGGTTCTACACCGAGTTCGTGGTGGCATTCTGCCGGGCGCTCGATCTCGTCAAGCCGGTGATTCTGGGATGCTCGATGGGTGGTAACGTCTGCCTCCCGCTGGCCCAGAAGTACGAGAGCGAATTCACCGCTCTGATCGCCTTGGAGGCCTGTGACCATTCGCCGGGCTGGTGGATCGATCCGCTGCATCATCCTCACATCCATGGCGGCGAGGTGGTTGCAACGGCGGTGTTCGGGCTGATGTCGCCGGAATCTCCGGACGAGTATCGCTGGGAAACCTGGTGGTATTACGCCCAGGGCGGACCGGGCATATTCAAGGGCGATTTGTATTTCTACAGCGTCGATTCCGACTTCCGCGACGAGTGCCACAAGATTTCAGGCAAGCTGCCGATCTTCTTCCTGACCGGCGAGTATGACTTTGCCTGCACGCCGGAAATGACTGAGCAGACCGCAGCCAAGGTCAAGAATTCGGAATGCATCATTTTCGGGGGCGGGCATTTCCCAACCTCCGAAGATCCGGTCAAGTTCAAGGAAGTCATAATGCCGGTGCTCAACAAGATCCTGAAGCTGGACCCGGAAAGCCGGGCATCGGGATCGACCGTGGGCGGCCGGGGGCGGGTCGTTGAAATCGGCAAGTCCAATACATCGAAACAAGAGGCAGGCGGGCGGCGGGTCGTCGATCTCTAGGCGGTCGTGCTGATCGGGAGATTGAAGATGTGGGGCAGGGTTCGGGTGACGGGTAAGCACTGAAATGGAAACGGGTGCCAATTCAGAACGGGTGTATTTGCTGGTGCCCATCCTGCTGCTCTTCGTTCTGTTGACCGCCGCCGTCATCCGTGGGCCCAATCTGGCGTCAATGGCGGGGTTCGGCAGCGCCATCATTGTCGCCGCTCCGCTCATTCTCGCCACCTATGCTCTGATGGCGGTTGCGCTGGCCGGCCGCGGAACAGTCGACCTTGCGGTTGGCCCGCTGCTCGGTTTCATCAATGTGACGGTGATCAAGCTCAACGGGTTTGAGCTCTTCACCTCGCCGTTGGGCGTGTTCTTTCTGGCGATCGGCATCGGCGTCCTCTACCAGGTTCTGTTCGCCCTGATTATCATCTATGTCAGGGTGCAGCCGATCATCGTTTCGTTGAGCGGGTTCCTCGCCCTGTCTGGCATCAACCTGGTCATCCTGCCAAGGCCCGGTGGCGTGGCGCCGGAATGGATGATGTCATGGGGCTTGGGGGAAACGATATTCTCCCCGGTGCTTTTGATGGTTCTCCTTGCGACTGGCGGATGGCTTTTGTTCACGCTGACGCCGTTTTACAGCCATTTGAAGCTGATGGGTTTTGATGAACGTGCCGCCTATACGAGCGGCGTGCGTATCAACCTCGTTCGAATTGGTGCGCATTGCATGTCCGGTGTCTTTATCGGCCTGGCCGCCATCACCTTCACGTCCTTAATCTCCTCGGGTGACCCAACTCAGGGTACCCGTTACACGCTCACCGCGGTCACGGCGATGGTCCTTGGCGGCGTCAGTCTTGCTGGCGGCCGAGGCGGCGTCACAGGCTGTCTTTTGGGTGCACTCAACGTGTTTCTCATCGGCTACGTTCTCGCGACCTTCAGGTTCGGAGGGATACAGGCTTTCGTCACACAACTCAGTTACGGCGTTATTCTCGTTTTGTCTTTGCTGCTGACGGTTCTGATCCCGCTTGCCGCGCGCTATATCCGCTTCATTTCACCGTTCGCGACCTTCATCGTTTTGTCGGCGCTGTTCGTTGGCACCATGCTGCACGTAAAGTCAAAGGATGCGTTTACCATTTCGCCGCCGGAGGTGGTGACCGCGCAAACCCCGATCGACCAGCTCGAGGCCGAACCCGGTGATACCGAGCAGGTCCCGGTCGAGCCCTCCACCGTCACGCCGTCGTCCGGCGCGGCGAAGTACATGCTGTTGCCGCTGGGGTCGCCGGGCGACGGCCCAAGTCTTCAGTTCACTGTGCTGCAAACCACGGTTGCGGTGATTGTTTCCGGGCTTGTGGTGATGACGCTTGTGTTCCGTTTCGCAGTGGTTGAAGCCCAATCCTTCCGGTTCGGCCCTCTGCTCTATGGGGTCATCAGTGTGCTCATCTTGATGCTGTTCTGGTTGGGTGCCATAAGAAGCGACGCCGCTGAACAGAACGCCATGCAGCGAATTTCGGTGGAGCAGGCGTGA
>JAJFHL010000290.1 GCA_021775615.1 Hyphomicrobiales bacterium | reverse complement strand
ACGGCGCTCAGGTCTGCCGTTCGGACCCCTTGCAGCAGGATCTCGTTGCCGTTGCCGGTATGGATCACGGTGTCGTTTCCGACCTGCTCCATGAAGCGGTCACCCGGCGTCAAAAGGTCGTTGTAGTTGCGGACATCGGTCGCGTCGAGATCGATCAGATCGAGGCCCACTTCGAAGTCGATGATGACGTCGCGCTCGCCGGAAAAGTCGTGATCGAAAACGAAGGTGTCACGACCGTCATTTCCTGTGAAAACATTGTCATCGGAATTCTCGAAGAGAACGTCCAACCCCGCGGTCCCGATTACATTTTCAATGCCGGTGACTGTCTGAACCGCTCCGCCGCCAAAATTGTTCGTGCGCGCAAATTCGCCGGCAAGATCGACCCATACTCCGAACGAACCGGCGGTATGGAAGCCGCTGTAGTCGAGCGTATCGATCCCATTGCCGCCATCGACAGAGCCACCTCGTGCGGCAACGCTGATCAGGTCGTTCCCGTCTCCGGCGGACACCGTGAAATTGGCGCCCGAACCGGCAATCCAGTTGTTGCCGCCATCTCCCACAACGGTGCTGTCGTCACCGATCAGAAGAACGTTTTCGATGCTGACATAGCGGTCGCCAAACGCGATGCCGGAGGTGCCTATGCCGGCTTCCAGATCAATCCCTATTCCATCCGTCCGGCCAATCAATGTGTCGATGCCGGATCCACCGTCGACCGTGTCGCTGCCATCGGTGAGGATGATCGCGTCGTCGCCCGATCCGGCGGAGATGTAGTTGTCCGCGCCGCTGCCGGTAATCTGATCGCCATACTTGCTGCCGACGACGTTCTCGATGGACGAGTAGCTGTCACCCTGGGCATGGCCGTTGTTCCCGATCCCCCGTTCAAGATTGACAAAAACACCGTCGGGGTCGTCGGAGTTGCTGTAGTTGACCGTATCGGTCCCGGCACCGCCTTCAAACGCGTCGCCGCCATCGGTGGCCCACAAGACGTCGTCGCCGGGGCCGCCTTTGGTCCAGCCATCGAAAACGTCCCACCCGGGGTGCAGCTCGGGCGTTTTCAGCGGGTCGGCAAACGGGTTCTGCGTTGGAAGAGTTTTCTTGGGCATTGTCGTGGTCCTCAATTCACATGGATGCGATGTCAAGGCCACCGTTGCGCTGGCGAGGCCAGTCGCAAACAAGACATTCAACATTAAAATGATGTTTCTATTGTTTCAGGAATATGATCCAGATCACACAGATCGATCTTGCAAGTAATACACTCGTCCGGAAGGCAGGCATCGAGACGCCGTGTGGAACGGCCGGCTCAACCGAGCCACTCGACCCAGGCGCAGTGGGGATGCGACCTGGCCAGCAATCGCTCAGCCCCGCCCGGCCAGGAGACGAGACGCAGGGTCGGCGTGCCGCCGAATGCGGGATCGATCTCGAAGCGCAGCCAGCACAGAGGCGTCTCGGGCGTCGCCGTTGCTCCGGCGGCGTTCATGGTCGCGGCGATATGATCTCGGGTCGCCTCGGGGAAGTACTGCTCGGCAATTGAGTGCATGACGACGCGCACGGTGCCTGGCTCCGCGTCTTCTGAGAGCATATGCTCCAGCCATTCCGCCGCGTCTCCCACATCGACGACCGGAGGGTCTTCCGCCGCAATCGACAGCGCCGCCTCCATGCGCGCCATGCGCTCGCTCTGGTCCGGCCACAGATAGGCCATCAGCCGGTTGCGCGCCTCGGTGCTGCCGGCGTTGAGCGGATTGATGTCCACGCCGCGGCGCGCAACGATCTCCACATCGGCGCACGGGCGCGGCGCGCCGCGCCATTCGGGGGTGAACACCAGTCCGGCATCGTGCGGCCCGAACACGGCGTCGCCAAAGCGATAGCCGTACCTGTCCAGCACCATGTTGAGACCGGCGCTGGCGCCCAGCTCGAACAGTCTGACCGGCAGGCCCCAATCTTCGGCTACAACGCAAAGGCCTGCCATCAGAAGCGTCGACCGGGCGACTTCGTTGGTTTGCGGCGGCTGGTCCAGCCAGGTGTGCAGCACCGCCTCGTGATCCCGCAGAACGGCGGCAACTTCCCGCCACAGGTCGGACGCCTCCGGCATGGCATTGGGCGGGTAGAGCGCCGCAAGGGCCTCGGCATCGCCGGCGCGCACCAGCCCATGCAGTGCCCCTGCAAGCCGCAAAGGCAGGGCATCGCCCAATGCATCGGGAGATCCCGAATGGTCCAGGACACGCCGACCGACGGCCGTATCGCGGTTGATCTCCTTGCCGATCACCTCGCACAGCAATGCGGTAAAGGGCGAGCCCAGATTCGCACACCATCGCGCCTGATCGCTGAACGCCTTGCGCACTACGGATTCCGTAGCGGTCATTCGACGCTGCCCAGCATCAGCCACCATGAACGTTCAGTTCGGCGCATAAACTTCAACGCGCATCGGCACGTCATGTCCGACCGCGCCTCGGACCATTCCATCCGTATTGAAGGGCATGAAGACACGGCCCTGGGCGTCGACCGCAATGATCCCGCCCTTCCCGCCCAGATCGGGCAGTTCCTCGCCGATGACCCGGCTTGCCGCATCTTCGAGGGAAAGGCCCGCCGCCTCCATCAGCACGATAATCTTGTGTGCCACCACGAGACGCAGGAAATACTCGCCATGCCCGGTCGCCGCCACGGCGGCGACACCGTTCTTGGCATAGAGACCCGCACCCACGATCGGAGAATCGCCGACCCGTCCCGGCATTTTGGTGCCGAAACCTCCCGTCGACACCGCGGCCGCCAGATTGCCACAGCGGTCGAGCGCCACGGCGCCGACCGTGCCGCCCTTGTCGTCATCGCCGCCATCCATGGCCGCCGGCCGTCTCTGCAACGTTCCCTCAACCGTCCCTCCCGAGAACTCGTAGGAGGTGGACAGAGCTCCGTCCTCGTTCAGCCGAAAACGCACTTTTGCACGAACCGACCCATCCTCTTTGAGCCGTTTAAAACGGATCTCTCCATCAGCCACGCGGAACTGAACCCGTTCCCAGGACCCCTCGGTGATGCCCCAACTCTCTTTGCTTCCTTGCGCAAAAACCAGCTGCCCGCCATTTTCATCGATGGTTTCCACGACCACCACCTGATGGACCGCTCCGGCCCAAAGCCCCGACCACATGCCCAGGAACTTCGTGAGATCGGACGGCACATCATCCGCCGGCTGCACCACTTCGAGATCGGCCGGCATCGGCACATCCTCGATGTTGAACGCACTGTTCAGGAAATAGGCGGGTTCGGTCAGAACCATTCCGCGGGACTCAAGCAATGCCTCCGCTCCCGGCCCCACCATCAACACATGGGGCGAGCGCTCCATGATCACCCGTGCCGCCGCTATCGGATTTTTGACCAGCGACACCGCCGCGACGCCGCCGGCATTCAAGGTGGCGCCGTCCATAATCGCCGCGTCCAGCTCGATGTTGCCCGCCTGATTGGCCCTCGCGCCCCGACCGGCATTGAACAGACCGGAATCCTCCATCTCGATCACCGCCGCCTGCACCATGTCCAGCGCGCGGTCTCCCGCCTCGAGCCTCGCGCGCAGCCGGAGCAACATCTCCTC
>JAJFHL010000289.1 GCA_021775615.1 Hyphomicrobiales bacterium | reverse complement strand
CACCGCAATGGTCGGCTGACCGAAGGCGATGTTGAGCACCACATTGGCGGTTTTCCGCCCAACGCCCGGAAGGCTTTCCAGCGCTTCGCGGTCTTGCGGCACGACACTGCCGAAATGCTCGATCAGACGTTCCGACAGGCCGATCACGTTCTTCGCCTTGTTGCGGTAGAGCCCGATGGTCTTGATCATGTCGCGCAGTCTGGTTTCGCCGAGCGCCACCATTTTCTCCGGCGTATCGGCAATCTTGAACAGGGGTTCGGTGGCCTTGTTGACGCTCACATCGGTCGCCTGTGCGGAGAGCGCGACGGCAACCAGCAGCGTATAGGGATTGAGGTAGTCTAGTTCCCCCTCAGGTTCGGGATCGTTGTCCGAGAAGCGCTTGAAGATCTCCTCGATCTTGGCCTTGTTCATTCTGGTGCCGCCTGATGGATTTTGTCGCGCCGGAGATCCAGTCTGTGGCATATTGGTTAACGGACGGCAAGACGCGCCCGAACACCTGCAGTTGCAAGGAGGCCTGCAGATATTATGGATCAGGACGCCGCGGAGCGAGATACGCCGGAGAGACCCCACCAGGGGTTCCATGCACGATTGACGCCGCATCGCAGCCTGGGCCCGCGCGGTTTCCTGCTGCTCATGAGCGTGATCTGCGCCGTAAGCTTTATCGCCGGGATCATCTTCTTTCTTGCCGGTGCATGGCCGGTGGTTGGATTTTTCGGGCTTGATGTCCTGCTTGTATACGTCGCGTTCAAGCTCAACTATGCCTCCGCGCGTGCCTATGAAACGGTCAAGATTTCCGGCGACGAGCTGATCGTCCGCCGGGTGCTGCCGGGCCGGCCGCCGAAACAGTGGAAGTTTCACCCCTATTGGGTACGCGTCGAAATGGACAGCGACGGCGAGTTGCACGGGCCGCTTTACCTGACGTCCCACGGCGCCAGGTTGCAGATTGGCGCGTTCCTGTCCGGCGATGAGAGGCGCGATTTCGCCGATGCCCTGAAGGACGCCCTGTCGCACCCGGCCTAAGGGTTGGCGGGCGCACAAGAATCGGGTGGAGACTGCTTCGTACAATTGCCATGTGTTGATCAGACATCGAAGACGATCGAATGGAGATCAGCCATGCTCGACGCAGCACACACCCCGGAGTTCACGGAGATGACCGAAATCACTGCCGCGCACCCGTCACCGGACGACTACACCCATGTCAAACGGGCGGTCGAGTACCTGTCCGGCAACTGGCGCGATCATCCCTCGCTGGAAGACATCGCCAGACATACGGGCTTGAGCCCAACTCACTTCCAGAAGGTTTTCAAGCGTTGGGCCGGCATCAGCCCCAAGCAGTTCCTGCAGGCGATCACGCTGGACCACGCCCGCACGCTGCTGCTTGACGCGGCCAGCGTGCTTGACGCGACCTACGAGGTCGGCCTTTCCGGGCCCGGCCGCCTGCATGACCTTTTCGTCACCCACGAGGCGATGACTCCCGGCGTCTACAAGGCCAGGGGCGAAGGGGTCGAAATCGTGCACGGCTTCCACGCTTCGCCGTTCGGCAAGGCGCTTTTGATGGTCACCGAGCACGGGCTCGCCGGCCTCGCCTTTGCCGACCCGGGAAATGAGCGTGAAGCCCTTGACGATATGATGTCGCGATGGCCGCGGGCCGCCTACCGGGAAGACACAGGTGCAACTGCACCTTTCGCTGATCGAATCTTCGATCCGAACTGCTGGAAAGAGGAAACGCCGCTTCGCGTGGTGATGATCGGCACCGATTTCGAGATCCGGGTTTGGGAAACTCTGCTCAAAATTCCGCTTGGCCGCATGACCACATATTCCGACGTCGCCGAACACATCGGCAAGCCGACCGCCGCCCGTGCTGTTGGAACCGCCGTTGGCCGAAACCCGATTTCCTTCGTGGTTCCGTGCCACCGGGTGCTTGGAAAGTCAGGCGGCCTGTGCGGCTACCATTGGGGCCTGACGCGCAAGCAGGCGATCCTCGGTTGGGAGGCCGGCGTTGTCGGCACAGCGTAAGCATCGGAAAATAAAAGACATTAAGCTCTGAAGATTAATCGGAAGCGCGAACCGGCACCGCACGATGGTGCTGGGCCGCTCCCGGTTCCACGTTGGGTACGCGACCTGTGCGAACGTCCGTCAGCCCCCCGGGCGCACCTGCCGACACATACAAGGCCGCCTGCGCCCGCAGCCAAAATACGAGGCCGGCGTTGCGTTGACCCGATCCATCCGAACACGTACCTTCTCGGCGCTGTGGGACGTGGTGATTCGGTTCAACTTTGCGGAGACACAACGCATGTGGGATTTCGACCTGTCCGCCTCGATCGGCGCCATGGTGCGCACCGCGCCCTTCATCATTCTGCGCATGCTGGTCTATTTCGGCATCGCCGTGCTCTACATCGTGTCGACCGGCGTCGGCGGCGCTCTCGGGTATGGCTTCACCTCATTCGGTGACGGCGAAGGCGCCGGCGCCTTCTACGGCGCCCTGTTCGGTTTTGCCGGCGCCTCGGGCCTGCTCTACTGGGCCCGCGAATACATCCTTTATCTCGTCAAGGCTGGCCACATCGCGGTGCTGGTGCATGTTCACGACCGCCGTGAGATCCCCGGCGGCAAGGGCCAGATCGAATATGCCGGCGGTGTCGTCAAGAAGCATTTCGCCGAGGCTTCCATCCTGTTTGCCCTCGACCAGCTGATAAAGGGCATCCTGCGGGCCCTGACCGGCATCTTGAACATGTTCGCCATGATCATACCGATCCCGGGCCTCGACAATCTCATGCGGATCGCCAACGCCATCCTGCGCATGTCGCTCACCTATGTCGACGAAGTGATCCTTGCGCACAATTTCAGGGTCCGATCCGACAATCCCTGGGAAACCAGCCGCCAGGCGGTGATCCTCTATGCCCAGAACTACAAGACCATGGTCAAGAACGCCGCATGGCTGTGGCTCATGATGTGGATTCTCACATTCGTGATATTCCTCATCATGATCGGCCCGGCCTTCGCGCTGATGGCGATTTTTCCCGGCAACCTCGGCTTCTGGGCCTTTGTCACGGCGTTCATTTTCGCCTGGTCGTTCAAGGCGGCCCTGCTCGAGCCGCTTGCCATCTACGCCCTCATGCAGGTGTATTTCCGCACGATCGAAGGCCAGGAGCCCAATCCGGAATGGGAGCAGCGCCTTGAACAGGCGTCAGACAAGTTCCGCGATCTGACTCAGAAGGCGAGAGAACGCTTCGCTCCCAGTGGCCTGCGGCCGGATTAGACGGTCCATATGAATTGGGTGTCGTAGAGCGGCTTTCCGAAGTCAAACGGACCGCCGCACCTTCAAGGCTCCAGCACGTCTTTCGACGCCACCGTCGTATCCGCGTTGAGGCGGTAGACGATCGGCACGCCGGTGGCCAGCTCAAGGCCGGGAATTTCGTCGTGGCCGAGGCCTTCCAGCACCATGATCATGGCGCGCAGTGAATTGCCGTGCGCCGATACCAGTACGCGCTTGCCGCGCAGCACGTCGGGCAGGATGTGCC
>JAJFHL010000288.1 GCA_021775615.1 Hyphomicrobiales bacterium | reverse complement strand
GCTTCGATGCGGCCCTTCTCAACGAGACGGTCAATGCGTGCGCAGATGGAGCTGTGTGCAGCTTGTGCACCCTGCGGATTGGCGTCGTAGAGCAGGACATGGGCGCCACCGGTGGCAGCCACCTGCGCGATGCCCTGGCCCATGGCGCCGGCGCCCACCACGCCGACCCGAAGGTCGGGATCATCGACATCAACACTGGCCACTGCTGTCCTCCCTGAAGCTCGTTGCGCGATCGCCGTTTTACACCTGAATGGCGCGTTTTTGAATTTCACTATTCGAAATTATGTTCCGCAATGCAAACGGGACATATGCGCGCGGCCGGCGCTGCCATGATGATTTGAAGCTCCGGCGGAGGTCGTTACCGGGGACTCATCGTTGCTGTGCTAACCATTCGTTAAGGTTCTGCGGGTTGTCTTTGCGGGCGACTTGTGTTCAAGAGGGGCACAAGTTGTGCGGACAGGGGATTGGTGTGGAAACGTGATGCCCTTGCGCCCAAGTTTAAACATAGTTTATCAGCTCTTATGCGCGCCGCTATGGCGTTGCGCGCGTTTTGGATGCGGATAGCAAATGATCCGAAGCCTTGTCGTCAAGTCCGGCCGGTTCCGGAGGTGCGTCAGGTTGGGACGAACTCACACGAATATTATGCGAGGACCGCTATATGGATCCTAGCCAGCTCACCACTGGTGTACTGGATGCGCCAGCCGCTGACTTGTCATTGCTGTCGCTGTTTCTGCAGGCGCACATCGTCGTCAAGCTGGTGGTCATCGGCTTGGTGCTGGCGTCGGTGTGGACATGGGGCATCATATTCGAGAAGATTTTCATCTTTCGGCGCCTGAAGCGGCTGACCAATAAGTTCGAGCAGACCTTCTGGTCGGGGCAGTCCCTGGAAGAGCTCTATACGGGCATGGGCCCGAAATCGAACCATTCACTGGCGGCGATGTTCGTTGCCGCCATGCGTGAATGGAAGCGCAGCCAGGACGGCGCCATCCGGCATGGCTTCGCCGGCGTGCAGATGCGCATTCAAAAAGTCATGGAAGTCACGATCCAGAAGGAAATGGCAAAGTTGGAACGACGGCTGCTGTTTCTTGCAACCGTTGGATCAACCGCCCCTTTTATCGGGCTGTTCGGCACGGTTTGGGGTATCATGAACAGCTTTCAGGCGATTGCAGTGAGCAAAAGTACGAACCTTGCGGTCGTGGCGCCCGGCATTGCGGAAGCCCTGTTCGCCACCGCGCTGGGACTTCTGGCTGCAATTCCGGCCGTTATTTTCTATAATAAGTTCGCCAGCGAACTGGCCCGCCATGCGAGCCGAATGGATAATTTCGCCGACGAGTTTTCCGCGATTGTCTCGCGCCAGCTGGACGAACGCGCATAAAGGACCCGTAACATGGCTATGTCGACAGCAGGGGTGCAACGCGGATCGGGCCGGCGGCGCCAGAGCTATGTGCCGATGGCGGAGATCAATGTGACGCCGTTCGTCGATGTCATGCTTGTGCTGTTGATCGTTTTCATGGTGGCGGCGCCGCTGTTGACCGTGGGTGTTCCCATAGAATTGCCCGAAACCAATGCAAAACCGCTGGAGGGCGACAAGGAGCCGCTGGCCATTACGGTGAACTCCGAAGGTACGGTTCTGCTGCAGGAAACGGAAGTTGAACTGGACAAACTTGTGCCCAAGTTGGTTGAGATCGCTCAGGAGAACTACGAAGAGCGGGTCTACGTGCGCGGCGACAAGCGGGTCGACTATGGCACCGTTGCCAAGGTGATGGCTATGATCAGTGCCGCGGGATTCACACGAATCGGACTTGTGACGGACTTCGAGGATACGCCGCAGCAATAAAATGCGCTGGTCAGTCTCCATATCTTCGCTGATACACGTGGCCCTCCTGGCCAGTGCGGTGGTCGTGCTGCCCGACCCGGAAGAGTTCGAGGTCACGACATCGGAGGCCGTGCCGGTGGAGATCATCTCCGAAGAGGAGGTGCCGAAGCCGGTGCCGCCGGAAAAACCTCCCGAAGAAGCCAAGAAGCCCGAGCCGCCCAAGCTCGAACCGCCTAAGCCGGAACCCAAGCAGGAAGTGGCCGCGCTGCCGCCGAAACCGGAACCCGAGCCGACACCCAAACCCGACCCGGTGGAAGAGCCTCCGCAAGAAAAGCCGGTTGAGGAAAAACCTCCCGAGCCCAAGCCCGAGGCAAAGCCGGAGACGCCTGATCCGCTCAAGAAGCTGATCGAGAGTCATAAACTGCCCCAGAAGAAACCCAAGGCGCCGAAGCGTCCGAAGGAGAAGCCGCCCGAAAGGTTCGACGACACCATCAATGCGCTGCTCAACAAGCTGCCGGACGAGACATCCGCTCCGCTGCCTGATGTGACGGAGGAAACGGAGCCCACCGACACGCCCAGGACGGCCGCGGTCTCCCAGAGCGGGACCCAGCTCGAACGCGAGCAGATCGCCGAGATCGTTCGGGCCAAGATGTCCCAGTGCTGGAACCCGCCCGCCGCTCTCAAGGACGCGCACAATCTCAAGGTGACGTTCAACCTGGCCTTTGACCGGAGCGGCGGATTTGCGCGTGCGCCACAGAGCGAAACGGCGGTGTCGGATTCCATAACCCGTGCTGCGGTGGAAAGTGCACGCAGAGCGCTGATGCGCTGTGCGCCATACCCGTTGCCGGAGGAAACGTACGATGTCTGGAAAGACATGGTCCTGAACTTCCGGCCGATTACGATGTTTTAAGGTCCCTTTGGATGATGCGAAGAGTGATGAGGCGAATGATGTCGGCATATATGAAGACAGTGTCATCGAAACTGGCAACCTTGGCGGCTGTGGCCGTCTGCGCTGTGGCGTTGCTGCTGGCCGGCACGCCACGGTCACTGGCGCTGATCGAGATCGACATTACCCAGGGTAACGTTGAACCCATGCCCATTGCGGTGGCCGATTTCATCGGCTCGAGCGAGAAAGACCGTCAGTTCGGCCAGGACATCGCCGGCGTCATAAACGGCAATCTGCAGCGTTCGGGCCTGTTCCGGCCGTTGGGACGCGACGCTCATATCGAGAAAATCTCAAGCTTCGACGCGGCGCCCCGGTTCGGCGACTGGCGCATCATCAAGGCCCAGGCCCTGGTCACCGGCCGCATCGCGCTGCAGTCCGATGGCCGCCTGAAGGCGGAGTTCCGGCTGTGGGATGTCTTTGCGCAAACACAGTTGACCGGCTTTCAGTTCTTCACCACGCCGCGCAATTGGCGGCGTATCGGCCATCTGATTTCGGATGCAGTCTATCAGCGGCTGACCGGGGAAAAGGGCTATTTCGACAGCCGGGTGGTGTTCATCGAAGAGACCGGCCCCAAGGACCAGCGGGTCAAGCGGCTCGCCATGATGGATCAGGACGGGGCCAATCTCAGGCGCCTGACAAATGGCGATCATCTGGTGCTGACGCCGCGCTTCAATCCGAAGAGCCAGCAGATCACCTACATGTCCTATGCCGGCCGCAAGCCGCGGGTTTACCTCTACAACATCGAGACCGGCCAGCGCGAAATCGTCGGCGACTTTCAGGGAATGACATTCGCGCCCCGGTTCTCGCCAGACGGACGCCAGGTGATCATGTCATGGCAGCGTGACGGAGACGGCAACGCCAATATCTACACCATGGATCTGCGCAGCCGCAAAATCAGGCGGCTGACCAACACACCGGCCATCGACACCGGTCCATCCTACTCTCCAGATGGCAAGCAGATCGTCTTTGAATCGGATCGCGGCGGATCGCAGCAGATCTATGTCATGAACTCCGATGGATCGGGACAGCAGCGCATCAGTTTCGGCAAGGGCAGGTATTCGACACCGGTCTGGTCGCCGCGCGGCGACATGATCGCGTTCACAAAACTGCTGTCGCGGCGCTTTTTGATCGGCGTCATGCGCCGTGACGGATCTGGTGAGAGAATATTAACCGAAGGTTATCACAATGAGGGACCAACATGGTCGCCGAACGGGCGCGTGTTGCTGTTCTTCCGCGAATCGCGTGGTGAGCGCGGAGGTCCAAAGCTTTGGTCGGTGGACCTGACAGGGTACAACGAGCAGGAAGTCGAGACGTCCAACTTTGCGTCCGACCCGGCCTGGTCACCCTTGATGAATTAACCCTGCCAAAGTAGGGTGTGAGTAACTTGACGAGAGGCCAAACTTTCATCACACGCCGATGCTGCTGTGATTTGCGTATAATGCCCGGCGGCTGTACAGATTCGCGGTGTTGATTCTTAAGTTGTGTGATGCATCTTTGCGGTGTGGTTCAAAGGTGGGTTCCAGGACTTGACCTCAATCGTCACGACAGGAGTTTGATTCCATGATGCGTCGTCTTGCAAGCCTCAAGTTTGCGGCGGTCTTATGTGCGTTCTTCGCAATTGCGGCGTGCAGCAGTAACGACAAGTCGGGTGACGAAGTCGGAAACGCCGAGCCGGCGAAGCCCGGATCGGAACGTGACTTCATCGTCAATGTCGGCGACCGGATCTTCTTCCCGACCGACATCACGACGCTGAGTGACGCGGCCAAGGAAACCCTTCGGCGCCAGGCGGCATGGTTGAAGCTCTATCCCTCGGTCAAGATCCAGATCGAAGGTCACGCCGACGAACGCGGCACGCGCGAGTACAATATCGGCCTGTCGGCGCGGCGCGGAAGCACCACCAAGGCGTTTCTGGTGAGCCAGGGGATCGAACCGGGCAGAATTTCGACGATCGCATATGGCAAGGAGCGCCCGGTGGCGCTCTGCGATGCGGAGTCATGCTGGTCGCAAAACCGGCGCGCGGTCACCCTGATAACGTCGGGCGCAGCCTCATAAACAGGCAGTTTGCCCTGCCGGCACAGCCCGACGCCTCAGTTTCGCGCGAATTCCAGCTATAGTTCGGGACCACATCTCGAATCCACCTGCGGTCTGTTCGAATGCGGTTTTGCATCGTATATTCGAGTGATGCGGAAGTGGTAACACTGGAGACGAAACACATGTTCGGCAAGCTCTACAGTCGCGCCGTGGTTTGCCCCCTGGGTGTCGTGGCACTGTTGATCAGTCTCGGACTGGGGCCGGCGGCCGCACAGTCCAACACACAGTGGGACTCACTGTATGACCGCATCATTCGCCTTGAGCACAGACTGAATGCGCTGGAGGGAGGCGGCGGTGGAACCTACCAGACCACGCAGCCCGTGGATCCGGCTTCGTCGGCTTCGCAGTCACTTCGCATCGACCAGATCGAGGGAGACCTGCGGACATTGCTCGGACAGGTCCAGAATCTGGCGTTTCAGGTTCAGCAGCTGACCGCCCAACTGAAGCGGTTTTCGGAAGACACCGAATACAGGATGGAGCAGCTGGAGTCCGGTGACCGAACCCGGAACGACACGACGCCGCGGAAGAAGCGTACCGCCAACAACAACGGTTTCGTGCTGCCCGATTACGGCGATCTCAGCACGCTGGAGCAGTATCCGCAGGAAAACAGCACCACTTACGACACGAACAACGACACGACCTACGAAACAAACGACAACACGACCGGTGACACCACTCTTCCACCGGGTACGCAGACCCTCGGCACCATTCCCGAGAGGGTCCTGAACGAGGACACAACGACGCTGAGCGCCATCCCCGAGGCGGTGACGACCCAGCCGCTGGACGACCCTTCCGGAACGACCGGGCCGGACACGCTCTACCAGTCGGCCTATCGCCACCTCTTGAAGCGGAGGTTCGGCGCCGCGGAGGCAGGGTTCACGAAATTCCTGAAGCAGCACGGCAAGCACGGTCTGGCGGGCAACGCCCAATACTGGCTTGGCGAAACCTACTATGCGCGCGGCCAGTACAAAAAGGCGGCGCAGGCGTTTCTCACCGGGTACAGGGACTATGGAAAAAGTCCCAAGGCCCCGGACAGCATGCTCAAACTGGGCATGTCGCTGCGCCAGCTTGGGCAGAAAAAGCATGCCTGCGAGACGTTTTCCCAGATCAAGGGCCGGTTTCCCAAAGCATCGGCCGACGTGAAGCGGCTGGCGGTTCGGGAGCATAAGCGTGCCGGGTGCGGCTAACACGGACCGGGTGTCGATCAGCGACGAATTGACCGCAAGATTTGCCGACCTTGCCGGGCCGGGGCCGATCGCTCTTGGTGTTTCGGGCGGGTCCGATAGCGTGGCAATGATGCATGTTGCGGCACACTGGCGGTCCGCGCTCCCGGAAGGGGGCCCTCAGATCACCGTTCTGACTGTCAATCACCGATTGCGCGCGGAGGCGGCGATAGAGGCCGAAACCGTGCGGCGCCAGGCCGAAGCCCTTGGGCTCGCCCATGCAACGCTCGTCTGGCACGGCGATAAGCCGAAGAGCGGCCTGGCGGCGGGTGCGCGCGCGGCGCGTTACGATCTCATGACGCAATGGTGCAGGGAGCACGGTGCGAAGCGCCTGTTCATTGCTCATACGCTCGACGATCAGGCGGAGACCCTGGTGATGCGGCTTGCGCGCGGCAGCGGTGTCGACGGCCTGTCGGCGATGGCGCCCGAAACGGATCTCGGCGGCGTTTTTCTCGTTCGGCCGTTTCTCGATGTTTCCCGGGCGCAGCTCAAGGATCACCTGACCGGGCTGGGCCAGTCCTGGATCGATGACCCGAGTAATGCCGATGAGGCCTACGAGCGGGTGCGTATCCGAAAGGCTCTGATTGAGTTTGAGGCTCTTGGCGTGTCAACG
>JAJFHL010000287.1 GCA_021775615.1 Hyphomicrobiales bacterium | reverse complement strand
GGTCGGGCTTGTGAAAGCAGCCGCCCCGGTTGCCCATGAAGGTTCCGCGGGCGCTGACCGCAACGATCTCGCCTTCTGGCGTTACGCGGTTCTGCAGCGGCATCTCAGCATTCACCTATGAATGCGCCTGACGGGCGCATTCTGGGCCGGCTATGGCACTTGTAACCAGACACATTCATTCGCCGTTGACGATGATGATGTGCAGGCTGCGCGGGCCGTGTGCGCCGAGCTGGATGGTCTGTTCCACGTCGGCGGTGCGCGAGGGGCCGGAGATCATGTTGACCGTACGCGGCATTGTGCCCGCGCCATAGGCCTCGCGGACCCGGTCCCAGGCGTCTTCATAGGCGCCGCCGAGATCTTTCGCGTCGAGCACCACGATGTGGTTCTCGGGCAGGAAATTGAGCGTGGTCGGATTGTCGGCTCCCGACACCAGGATCAGGGTCCCGGTTTCCGCCACCGCCGAGAAGGCCCGCGAAAGAGAGACCGCATCGTCGCCATTGGCCGGCCCGCTGTCGCGCTCCAGGGTCGGCGTCTTGCCCCATGGCAGGCCGGTCAGTCCCGGGTCGTCGCCATGTTTGACCCGGGCGGGGAGATTGTGCTCGCGCAAGTGAGCGGTGATGGCTTCGGGCACCTCGTCGGCGCTCTTGACCTCGACCACGCTTGCCGCCACCGCCTCGGCCTGGGCACGGAACAGGGCGATACGTTCGGCCCCTTCCACATTGCCGCGCTCTGGCACAAGGTTGCGCTTGTGTTGCCTGAGGTGGGTTTTGACCGCCTCAGCGCGAGCGTCGCGATCCTTGCCGGTGGCAAGTGTCGCCCCCAGCTTGTTGAGGATACGGGTGCGGCTGGCAGTTGTATCAATCTTACTCTTGTCGATACTACTCATGGCCGCCGGCCCTCCACATCTCCTGAAATGTCCGCCCTTCCGGCATCGGCAGGTCGCGGTGCCGGGTCCAGCCGCCGGCAAGCGGTACGGATTTGAGACGCGAACGTCCGAAGGCGAGCAGCTTGAGCGCCCGGATGAAGACGCTCGAGGCGAGGTGATAAAGCGCCGGCCGGCGCGCCAGAAAGGCCCAGATCCCAAGGCTGGTGCGCACCGTGCGCGGCGTCAGGTGGTGCTCGAATTCGCGCTCGCGCCAGTGCCGCATCATCTTCGGCAGCGGAATGTGCATCGGGCAGACCGCCTCGCAGCGGCCGCAGAAGGTCGAAGCATTGGGCAGATGCCCCGCCTTGTCGACGCCGATCAGGGTCGGTGTCAGCACCGATCCCATGGGCCCAGGATAGACCCAGCCATAAGCGTGGCCGCCGACCGAATGGTAGACCGGGCAGTGGTTCATGCAGGCGCCGCAACGGATACAGCGCAGCATGTCCTGGAACTCGGTGCCGAGCATGTCGGAGCGGCCATTGTCGAGGATCACCACATGGTACTCCTCCGGCCCGTCGGGATCGCCTTCGCGCCGCGCGCCGGTCGAAAGCGTGGTGTAGGTGGAGAATTCCTGGCCCGTCGCGGAACGCGCCAGGACGCGCAGGATGGTCGAGACGTCCTCCAGCGTCGGCACCAGCTTCTCAAGGCTGGTGCACACGATATGCACCTTGGGCAGGGATTGGGTGAGGTCGCCATTGCCTTCATTGGTGACGATGATCGAGGTGCCGGTTTCCGCCACCAGATAGTTGGCGCCGGTGATGCCGACATCCGCATCGATATATTTCTGCCGCAGAACCTGGCGCGCTTCGTCGACCAGCTCGCTGACCTCGTCGAGGGAGCGCTCGTCGGGCAGGTGGTCATGCGCGCGCCGGAAGCTCGCTTCGACCTGATCGCGGTTGAGATGAATCGCCGGGCCGATGATGTGGCTCGGCGGTTCGTTGCGCAGCTGGATGATGTATTCGCCGAGATCTGTCTCGACCGGCGTGATGCCCGCCGCCTCGAGATGCTCGTTGAGGGCGATCTCCTCGGCGATCATCGACTTGCCCTTGGTTACCGTCTTCGCGTCATGGGCCTGGCAGATCTTCAGGATGATATCGCGGGCGTCCTCGGCCGTTGCCGCCCAGTGCACCTTGCCGCCGGCCTCGCGCACCTTCTGCTCGTAGATCTCATAATAGAGATCGAGATATTCGAGCGTGTGATCCTTGATGTCGCGCGCCTGGTCGCGCAGCTGGTCGAACTCGGGAAGCTTGTCGCGTGCCGCCGAGCGCTTCTTGACGAAGCCGACCTTGACGTTGCCCATGGCGCGCTGCAGTTGCTTGTCGGCAAGGGCGCGCTTGACGTTGGACTTGAAGGCGGGGGAGGTGATGTCCATTGCGGTTACTTGGCCTCCCCGATGGCCGGTTCGTCGGTGGCCCCGGCCAGCACCTCGGCCACATGGCGCACCTGCACGGCCGAGCCCTCGCGCTTCAGCTTGCCGGCCATGTTCATCAGACAGCCGAGATCGCCGGCCAGCAGCGTATCGGCGCCGGTGGCACCGATATTGGCGGTCTTGTTGCCCACCATATTGTTTGAGATGTCGGGATACTTGACGCAGAAGGTGCCGCCGAAGCCACAGCAGACTTCTGTCTCGGCCATTTCCTCCATGGTCAACCCGGAGACGCTGCCGAGCAGCTTGCGCGGCTGGTCCTTGATGCCGAGTTCGCGCAGGCCTGAGCAGGAGTCGTGGTAGGTCACCGTGCCGTCGAATTGGGTGTCCACCGCATCGACCCCCAGCACATCGACCAGAAACGAAACCAGTTCATGGGTCCTGGCGGAGAGGGCTTCGGCTTTCGCCCTCATGGCGCTGCCGTCGTCGAAGAGTTGCGGATAGTGTTTGATCAGCATACCGGCGCACGAGCCAGACGGCGCGACGACGTAGTCGAACCCTTCAAAGGCGGCGATGGTCTGTTCCGCGATGGCCTTGGTATCGGCCCGGTCGCCGGTATTGTAGGCCGGCTGGCCGCAGCAGGTCTGGCCGCGCGGCACGTCCACATCGCAGCCGGCGTCGCGCAGCAGCTTGACCGCGGCCCAACCGACACCGGGGCGGAACGTGTCCACCAGGCAGGTAACGAACAGCCCGACACGGGGCGCAGCTTCCGGCATGCTTTGGATCCTCCTAGGGGAAGTGTGTTCTAACGCGGACCTGCGCGTCGCGCCACTGGAACAATAGTCGAGGCACACGTCGCACCGAGAAGCGCGCAAATCCTGCAGATTATGCTATAGCACCGGCGGTGAAACCGGAGGCAGCTTTCATATGACAGACGTGGACGTCGCCATTGTCGGCGCCGGCGCGGCCGGCATCGGGGCCGCCAAGACGTTGGCGCGCCTAGGCAAGAGCTTCGTCGTGCTCGAAGCCTCGCACCGCGTCGGCGGGCGCGGCTACACGGAAGAGATTCTGCCGGGCATGCCGTTCGATCTCGGCTGCCACTGGCTGCACTCCGCAAGTCTCAACCCCTTTGTTCAGGTCGCCGACGATCTCGGCCTCACCTACACTGAAGAGGGATTTCCGCGAGACGCCTTCTCCGGCGGCAGATGGCTGACACCGGAAGAGATTGAGGACTGGGGCGCCTTCTTCGAGCGCCAGGAGGCCGAAATGGAGCGCATCGCCGCGACCGGCGAGGACTGTTCCGTCTGGGAGGCCACCGAGCGCGACAGCCGCTGGACCCACACCTTCGACTATATCATGTCGCTGCATTCGTCCCTCGATACCGACCAGATCTCGGTCATCGACCTCATGGCCTATCGCGACACGCAGGAAAACTGGCCGATCAAGGAGGGCTACGGCACGCTGTTGACCCGGTTCGGCGCCGACGTGCCGGTCCGCCTGAACAGTGCGGTGACCGGGATCGACTGGTCGGGACCGGGCGTCCGCCTGACCACGCCAAAGGGAACCATCGCCGCCGGCCGGGCCCTGGTTACCGTGTCGACCGGGATCCTCGGCGCCGGCGATATCCGTTTCACACCGGACCTGCCGGACTGGAAACACGAAGCCGTCGCCGCCCTGCCGCTCGGCAACCACAACCGCATTTGCCTGGCCTTCGACCGCGATGTCTTCGGTCCGGATGCATCGCACGGCGTGAATGCCGCCTCCGGCGACGGCGACCAGATGTCTTTGAACATCCGGCCTTTCGGCTTTAACTTCGTGGTCGGCGTCACCGGCGGACGTTTCGCCGACTGGCTCGAGCGCGCCGGCCAGCAGGCTTCCATCGACTATACCGAGAAGAAGCTGCAGACGGTCTTCGGCACCGACATCACCAAACACGTGACCGCCCGCATCGTCACCGCCTGGCGCGGCGACCCCTGGGTCAAGGGCGCCTATTCCGCCGCCCAGCCGGGACAGGCGCACCAGCGCGCCCGGCTTGCGGAGGCGCTGGATGAGCGCATCCATTTCGCCGGCGAGGCCACCTCGCCCGACTTCTTCTCCACCGCCCACGGCGCCTATCTGTCGGGCATCGCGGCGGCGGAAGCGATGGCGTGAGACGGCTTACCCGCTGATCAACTCGACCTCGTGTGCTTCGGTGAGGTCCGGCGTTTCCCAGCGTTCCAGCATGCGGGCGATCACTTTGTCCGGTACCGGGTCCGTGCGCTGCCGGTTGCGGGCGGCGAGTTCTTGCCGAGGCGCTTCCAGATGCACGATCCGGACGCGCGCGTTGTAATCGGCAAGCAGGTCAATGCAGCTGCCGCGGATCTGCCGCGACAGATTGGTGGCGTTCCACACGAAAGCTTCCCCTGCGCGCAGGTGCTGGCGCGCGCGCTCGCGGGCGGCCTGGATCACGGCGCCCTGCGGCTTGTCCGGTGCGATGCCCAGTTCGGCGCGGATCGCGTCCAGCGACACCACGGGAACACCCGGCATGTTGGCGGCGATCCAGGTGTCCTTGCCGGAAGCCGGCAGACCGGACATCAGCGTTGCCGTGAACGTCGTATCGTCATAGGCCTCGTAATGGGGGTCGCGGTCGGGCCGCCGGAAATAGACGAACCGGCTGTGATCCGAGGCGAACGCAAAGGGCGTGTCATAGCAACCGGCATCGCGGCAGAATTCGGCGAAAAGCTCGACGCTGTCGCGCAACCGCTGGAGATCCGGCGAGACCCGGCCATTGGCGTCGGCACGGGCCTGAAGAGTGAGCCAGTCGCAGCGCGTTACCAGGCTGATCCGCGCCGCAAGACGCATTGGGTCGTCCCGTTCCATGAGGAAGAACGGCGCCAGATGATGGGCGATCAGGGCGCAGATCCGCTCGCGTTCGGCACTGTCTGCGCCGAGGCGCCACAGCAGCCGGCGGGCCATGTTTTCACCGCGTCTCGAATGGCCGCGCGAGGTGATGCGGCCGTCTTCGGGACGGGTGGTTGCCGGCTTGCCGATGTCATGCAGCAGCGCGGTCCAGAACACCGCCCGGCGCGCGTTGGCGTCAAGCGCCCGCCATTCGCCGTCCGAGACCAGCGCTTCGCACACCATCTGCGTGTGGATCCACACATCGCCTTCGCCGTGGTGCACCGGGTCTTGCGGGCAGTTCTTCAGCGCCGCAACCTCGGCGATGGCGTCGGAGGCGTTGTGCCAGTCGAGCGTCCAGCCCGGCGGGGCGGGGACGAGTGTATCCAGAAGGCGGTCCATCGGCTTGCGCAGGCGTCCATGCGGCGGTCATTATGGTGGAGCGGACCGATAGCACAGATTCCGGCACGTGCGCGGTTCCACATGGAGAGCGAGCATGACCTTACTGCAGACCCAGGGCGTCCATCACATCACCCTCAACGGGGCCGACCGCCAGACCTCCATCGACTTCTGGGAAGGCGTCCTCGGGATGCCATTCGTCTTCGAGCAGCCCAACCTTGATGACCCCGAGGTCAACCATCTCTACTTCGACCCCGGCGACGGCCGCCTGATCACCATCTTCACATCCGAAGACAGAACCGCCGATGACGCCGCCAACCCCAACGATGTGGGCAACCTGCATCACCTCGCCTTCATCGTCTCACGGGCGGTCTACACCCAGGCGGCACAGCGCCTGAAGGATGCGCGCATCGCCAGTTCCGGCGAGATCGATCGTGGCTTCATGGACTCGATCTATTTCCGCGACCCCCTCGGCCAACTCCTGGAACTTGCCTGCTACAAGTTCGACCCGCCGCAGGGCTGCACCCACGCCGATGTGCTGCACGAGGCTCACCACCTGCGCGTCAAGGCCGGCGCCTACAATATTGCGGACGTGCATCTGGCCGATGCGATCGAAGCTCTGACGCGCAAGCGGGCGGGGACGCTGTCCGAAGGGTAAGAGAGGCCGCGACCACGGCCGGAAACGGCCGCTCACCCAAACGCGCTGCGCAATTCCTGCTTCAGCACCTTGCCGGTGGCGTTGCGGGGCAGGGCGTCGGTGAAGACCACCGACCTGGGCAGCTTGTAATTGCCGATCTTGCCTCTGCAGTGGTCGATGACCTCCGCTTCGCTGAGATCGGCCTCCGGTGCCAGCACCACCACGGCGCGGCCGACTTCGCCCCACTTGTCATCGTCGACGCCGATGACCGCCACTTCGGCCACCCCGGGCAGCTTGTAGAGCACCTCCTCGACCTCGGCCGGATAGACGTTCTCGCCGCCGGAGATGTACATGTCCTTCCAGCGGTCGACGATGTAATAGAAGCCCTCCTCGTCGATCCGGGCGGCATCGCCGGTGTGCAGCCAGCCATCGGTGAGGGACCTTGCCGTCTCGTCCGGTTTGTTCCAGTAGCCCGGCGTGATGTTGGGGCCGCGCACCCATAGCTCGCCGACGGTCCCGGGCTCCACGTCGCTACCTTCCGGATCGACGATGCGCAGTTCGTTATGCAGCACCGGCTTGCCGGCCGAACCGATCTTGCGCTCGCAGTCGGCGGCCGGGAGGAACATGACGCTGGGGCTGGTTTCGGTCATGCCATAGCCCTGTTGCAGTTTGACGCCGCGTGTGGTCCAGGCCTCGATCAGCGCGGTTGAGATCGGCGCGCCCCCGACGCCGGCGCCTTCGATCCGGGACAGGTCGGTCGCCGCGAACTCCGGCTGCTGCGCCATGAACATGTAGATTGCCGGAACCCCGAAGAAATGCGTGATTTCCGCTTTTGGATCGTTGAAGAGCGATAACGTCTGTGCCGGATCGAAGGCGCGCATGACGAGAACCCGGCCGCCGGCATGAATCACCGGATTGGCGTGGCAGTTCAGCCCGGCGGTGTGGAACAGCGGCAGCACCGTCAGAAAAACCGCGTTGGCGGACAGTCCGACGGGAATGCCAAGATTGACGGCATTCCAGAACACCATGCCATGGGTGATGATCGCTCCCTTGGGCCTGCCCGTCGTGCCTGAGGTGTAAAGAATTGTGCAGATGTCATCATGGGTCTGCGCCACCATTCGGGACACCGGGTCGGCTCCGGCAATGCCGCTCTCGTATGTGCTTTCACCTCCGTCGCCGCGCATGTCGATCAGATGACCGATATCGCCCGATGCCTTCAAACTGACGCTCATCTCCCAGTTCTCGTCATCGGAGACCAGCACCTTGGGGTTCGCGTCGGCGACGATATAGGCAAGTTCGGGTGCTGCAAGGCGCCAGTTCAGCGGAACGAAGACGGCGCCGATGCGGAAGCAGGCAAACTGGATCTCGAACACGTCCGATGAGCTTGCCGAGAGGACCGCCACCCGGTCGCCCCGAGCGACACCGAGCCCATCGCGCAGGTATCCGGCAAGCCGCGCCACCCGGCGCTCGCATTCGCCGTAGGTGAACCTGCGCCCCGAGTGAAGGTCCACCAGCGCTTCGGCGTTCGGCGCATTGTTCGCATGATGCGCGATCCAGTCATAAACGGGTGTGCCCATGGTGCCGGTGCCTCGCTTTTTGCGGTTCGGGATGATAGCCGCGGTCTGTTCGTCCGCGCAACCGAAGTGCCAAGGCGCGGGCGAGCGAACCAGCGTTCACAGTCCCTAGCCATCTGCATAAACATCGCCTTCCAGATCGTCGAGCTTGCCCTGGAGATGGGCGCGCACGTCCTGCACCGCCTGATTGTAGACCGCCGGGCCGAGCGTCGTCAGGAACAGGCCGAGGATCTCGTCGGCCCGGAAGTCGGACAGATCCTCGTCGAAATCGTTGCGGAACATGGCCCGCAGCCGGGCCTTGAAGTCGGCGCGTCGGTCATCGCTGAGGTCAACGGGCATGGCTGCATATCCTGTTCGTTGCTTTTACCGCGGGCGCGGATCATGCAATGATGCAGGCCCTTTTGAACACCGGAAAACAACTTTGATGACGCTCCATATCGGAATTGTCGGCTGCTCTGCCGAGGGCGCCTCGCTGTGTTACCGCACCATCTGCGCCGAAGGCGAAAAGGCGCTTGGGCCGCACGCCCATCCCGAGGTCTCCATGCACACGCCGTCGCTGGCGGACTATGTCGCGTGTCTCGAGGCTGGAGACATCGAAGGCGTCGGCGACCTGATGCTGGCGTCGGCCGAAAAACTGGCGAAATGCGGAGCGGATTTTCTCATCTGCCCGGACAACACCATCCATCAGGCCTTCGACCATGTCGTGCCGCGCTCGCCGCTTCCCTGGCTGCATATCGCCGAGGTGGTCGCCGCCGAAGCCGCTGCCGGAGGCTTCCGCCGCCTGGCGCTGACCGGTACGAAATGGCTGGTGGAAAGCGACGTCTATCCCGAAAAACTCGCCGCCAGAGACCTTGAATGCATCCGTCCCGACGCGTCCGAATGCGACGAGATCGACCGCATCATCATGGACGAACTGGTCAAGGGCACGTTCAGGCCGGAGGCGGTTCGATATTTCCAGCAGGTGTTCGAGCGTCTCAAACAGGCCGGGTGCGATGCGGCGATCCTCGGCTGCACCGAGATCCCGCTGATCATCAATGACGGGAACGTGCCGCTACCCACACTCGATTCGACGCGCCTGCTCGCACGCGCCGCGTTGCACCGCGCGATCGACGGCATGTGATCCCGCAAGACCAGTTCGGGCCTTATCCCGCGAAGATGTCCACGCCCGGCGCCAGGGTGTTGCGGATGACCGGGCGGTCGAGCCAGTGGGTCTCCGACTCGATCACACTGGTCAGGAAACCGTGGCGGATGAATTTAAAGCGGTCGAGCACCTGATCCTCGTCCTCGATCTTGATATAGAGCCCTTCCATATCGTCGCTGGGATCGGTTTCGCGGATCGCCCGCTCAAGCTCGACGCCACCGTCGGCGGCTGCCTGCGCGAGCCCGTCGCGCCATGCGGCGCTCTTGTGGCGGCTCATGCCGACCATGGCGCGCAGCACCTTCCCGCTTTTTACCCTGCCCGCATTCAGCACCGCCACGGAGCGCACCGGCGCGCCCTCAAGCAGGGCGGCGCGGCGCCGGGTCGACAGGAAGCGGTCGGTTTCGCGGTCGAGAATGTCGAACTCCAGAAAGTAGTGCGGCAGGGCGTCGTAGAAGATCGTGTGCTTGGCGAAGGCCCATTCGCCATACATCACATAGCGTGCGCCCAGCACCTCGCGCAGGGCGGCCTCGTGACAGCTCGCCCAGGATTTCAGCATGTCGAACTGGCGCTCGCGCGGACCGCCGGTGAGGTAGTGGCCACGGCTTTGCAGCATGAGCCTGCCGTCCTCGGAAAAGCTCACCGCCGTATTGCTGCCGTCGACCTTTTCCTCGACCACCAGGTGGCTGCCGGCAATCTCCGCGAACGGCATCTGGGTGAGGTCCTCATCGCCGGGCTGAAGCCTCGACCCGGCGATGTGATGGGTGCGCGGATACTTGCGGATCTGCTGCATCGCCTACTCCGCGAGCCCGGCGACGCAGATCATGTGGCCGCGCACATAGGAGACATTGGCTGTGCGAGCTCCGGCATCGATGAAGAGGGCACCGAAGGTTTGCTTGTCGAACAACTGGACATGTTCGGGATTGTCGTCTTCTTTCGAGGGCACCGAGGCGATGACGAAACGGCGCGCCACGCGGACCAGTTCACGCGCCGCCCGCGCCGGATCATCGAGGTGTTCGAGAACTTCCAGCGCGGTCGCGACGTCGAACGCATCGTCCGCGAACGCCAGGTCCGTCATGCTCATCTTGTGAACGCTGAGGCGCGTCTGCCCGCCCCGGCGCACCGCTTCCAGCATCTCGACCCGGTGATCGAGCACGTCAATGGCGGTGACGGGAAGCTCTGCGAATGCATCGAGCAGCGGCCACAGAAAGACGCCGCGCCCGGTGCCCACATCGAGCAGGTCTGCCGGCTGGATGCCCTGCAAGGCGCCCAGCACGGCGCGCACCCGCGGCAGGTCGAGGGTGCGCTTGAAGCGGTGCATCTTCAGGCCATGTGCCTTGCCCAGGAGAACTGGATCGCCGCCGCCGGCCAGCAGCGACGGTTCCAGCATGCCGCGGGCATAGGCCGCCGCGAACTCGGCGAAGTAATTCTCGTTGTGACCGTCCCCGTCGGGCATATTTCCCGTCCGCATATTCGCAAGGGCAGAAGTAGTCGGCGGCACAATCGGGCGCAAGTTCCATCATTCGAAATCGCCGGGCCGCGCGATTGTGGGATTTGTCCCGCGTTCCTACTTTGCGTTGAACCAATGCCGCACAGACAATGGCTCGGTGAATGGTGTAAGCTGGAGCAACTGTCACCGGGAGGCGTCGATGTCGAACTTGGTTATGCCCGCACCGGACCGGGAGATCCTGTCGCGCCGTCGGGAAATCGCCCGTCACCTGCGCACCATCGTGCCGGGCGAGGGGGTGATCGACACGGCCGATGAGATGCGCGCCTATGAGTCGGACGGGCTCACCGCCTACAAGCAGCTGCCGATGGTTGTTGTTCTGCCCTCGACGACGCACGAGGTCTCCCAGGTGCTGGAATACTGTCACGATGAGGGCATCAAAGTGGTGCCGCGCGGGGCGGGAACGTCCCTTTCGGGCGGCGCCCTGCCGCTTGAAGACGGCATCCTGCTCGGCATGGCCAAATTCAGCCAGGTGCTGGAAATCGACTATGCCAACCGCTGCGCCGTGGTGCAGCCCGGTGTCACCAACCTCGCCATCACCCAGGCCGTGCAGCATGAGGGCTTCTACTATGCGCCCGACCCGTCAAGCCAGATCGCCTGCACCATCGGCGGCAATGTGGCGGAGAATTCCGGTGGCGTGCACTGCCTGAAATACGGCCTCACCACTAACAACATACTCGGCCTCGAAGTGGTGCTGATCACCGGTGAGGTGGTGCGCATCGGAGGTAAGCATCTCGATTCGGAAGGCTATGACCTGATGGGTCTGATGATCGGTTCCGAAGGCCTGCTTGGCGTGGTCACGGAAGTGACGGTGCGTGTCCTCAAGGCGCCCGAAACGGCCCGTGCCATCCTGGTCGGATTCCCGTCAAGCGAGGCGGGCGGCAAATGCGTTGCCGACATCATCAGCGCGGGCATCATCCCCGGCGGCATGGAGATGATGGACAAGCTGGCGATCCATGCGGCCGAGGAGTTCGTCCAGGCCGGCTATCCGCTTGATGTGGAGGCGCTCCTCATCATCGAACTCGACGGGCCGGAAGCCGAGGTCGACCACCTGATCACCCGCGTGTCCGGCATCGCCAAAGACAACGGCGCGGTGTCGGTGCGCGTCAGCGAGACCGAAGACGAACGGCTGTCCTTCTGGGCCGGCCGCAAGGCCGCCTTCCCGGCGGTCGGGCGCATTTCGCCGGACTATTACTGCATGGACGGCACCATTCCGCGCCATCAGCTGCCGAAGGTGCTGGCGCGCATGAGCGAGCTGGCCACCCAGCACGAGTTGCGCGTTGCCAATGTGTTTCACGCCGGCGACGGCAATCTGCACCCGCTCATCCTTTACGATGCCAATGTTCCCGGCGAGCTGGAACGGGCCGAGGAGTTCGGCGCCGACATCCTGAGGCTCTGTGTCGAGGTCGGCGGCGTGCTGACCGGAGAACATGGCGTCGGCGTCGAGAAGCGCGACCTGATGGGCACGATGTTTTCCGAAACCGATCTCGAACATCAGCAAAGGGTGAAGTGCGCCTTTGACGACAAGGGCCTGCTCAACCCGGGCAAGGTCTTCCCGACCCTGCACCGCTGCGCCGAACTCGGCCGCATGCATATTCACAAGGGCCAGGTGCCGTTTCCCGACATCCCGAGGTTCTGACGCGGCATGAGCATGGACGCATCCCACAAACCGCACAACGCGGCGCAGGTCGCCGATGTCGTCGCCTGGGCGGTGTCGGAGGAAAAGCCGCTTGAGGTCGTCGGCCGGGGCACCAGGCGTGGCATCGGCCGGGCGGCGCAATACGGCGCCACGCTCGATCTTTCGGCCATGTCCGCCATCACGCTGTATGAGCCCGAAGAACTGGTGCTGAGCGCCCGGGCGGGAACGCCCCTGGCGGAGATCCAGGCGGAGCTGGCGGCGAAGAACCAGGAACTGGCGTTCGAACCCCCGGACCTCAGCCGGCTGCTTGGCGGCGAAGGCGACGCCGGCACCATCGGCGGTGCGATCGCGTGCAATTTCGCCGGGCCGCGCCGCATCAAGGCGGGCGCGGCGCGCGACCATTTCCTCGGCGTCAGCGCGGTGAGCGGCCGCGGCGAGATGTTCAAATCCGGCGGCCGCGTGGTCAAGAATGTGACCGGCTACGATCTTTGCAAGATGCTGGCCGGCTCCTGGGGAACCCTTGCGGTGATGACCGATGTGACGGTCAAGGTTCTGCCGGCCGCCGATACCGAGGCGACGCTCCTGGTGTCGGGTATCACGGCGCAGCGTGCCGTCGAAGCCATGGCCGTCGCCATGCAAAGTGCGTGCGAGGTCTCCGGCGCCAGCTTCCTGCCGGCCGCTCCGGCGTCTGCCTCGAAGGTCGACCCGGTCTCCGCCGCCGGCAATGGCCTTTGCGCCCTGCGTCTTGAAGGTATCGCGCCATCGGTCGCCTATCGGGCAGACCAGCTCACCGCGCTCGTCAAGGGCTTCGGCGACGTTGGCCGGCTGGACGCCGACGCCTCGCGCGCCTTCTGGCGCGAGGTGAGGGATGTCGACGCCTTCGCGGGCGACACCGAAAGCCTTGTGTGGCGCGTGTCGGTTGCGCCGTCGGAGGGTGCCGGTGTTCTGGACCGCATTTGCGCCGAAACCGGCGCCACCGGCTATCTCGACTGGGCCGGCGGACTGATCTGGCTGAACCTGCCGGCGTCCCCCGATGGCGCAGAACCTCAGGTCCGATCCGCCATCCGCGGCGCTGGAGGCCATGCCACCTTGATCCGCGCGCCCGAATCCCTGCGCTCCATCATCGATGTATTCCAGCCCCAGGAGGCGGGTGTTGAGCGCCTCTCGCAGCGCCTGAGGGAAGGCTTCGACCCGGAAGGCATTCTCAACACCGGCCGCATGCGCGCCGTCACCTGAGATAAATTTGGAGCACTATGCAAACCAATTTCACCGCGCAGCAACTGTCCGACCCGGATATCCAGGAGTCGAACAAGATCCTGCGCAATTGCGTCCATTGCGGATTTTGCACCGCAACCTGCCCGACCTATGTGCTGCTCGGCGACGAACTGGACAGTCCGCGTGGCCGCATCTACCTGATGAAAGAGATGCTGGAGAGCGACAAGCCGGCCAGCGCCCATGTGGTCAAGCATGTCGACCGCTGCCTGTCCTGCCTCTCCTGCATGACCACCTGTCCGGCGAGCGTCAACTACATGCATTTGGTGGACCATGCCCGGGCTCACATCCAGAAGACCTACCGCCGGCCGCTCATCGACCGCCTGATCCGCATGGTGATCGCGGCGGTCCTGCCGGAGCCGAACCGGTTTTATGCCTCGCTGCGGCTGGCGGCGCTGGCCCGCCCGATGGCGCCGCTGTTCCGCCTGGTTCCGGCGCTCAAGCCGGTCGCCGCCATGCTGACTCTGGCGCCGAAGATCGAAAACGATGCGCAGTTGAGCGAAAGCCAGATCGTTCATCCGGCATCCGGCACGCGGACTGCACGGGTCGCGTTACTGACCGGTTGCGTCCAGCCGGTGCTGGCGCCGCATATCAACGCGGCGACCATCCGGCTGTTCAACAGGCTCGGTGTCGAGGTGATCACGCCGCAGTCGCAGGGCTGCTGTGGTGCGCTGGTGCATCACATGGGCCGCGAGGCGGCAGCCCACGCGGCGGCGAAAAAGAACATCGACGCCTGGATGGCCGAGATCGAGGGCGAGGGGCTCGATGCCATCGTCATCAACGCATCGGGCTGTGGCACCACCGTCAAGGACTACGCCCACATGTTGCGCGAGGATGGCGAATATGCGGAAAAGGCCAGGCGCATCTCGGACCTCGCCAAAGACGTCTCCGAAGTGCTCGACACGCTGGAGATCAAGCCTTCGACCCGCCTGCCGAAGCTGAAAATCGCCTATCATTCGGCCTGTTCTCTGCAGCACGGCCAGCAGATTCGCGATTTGCCGAAACGGCTTCTCGCCGATGCGGGCTTCGAGGTCGCCGACATTCCCGAAGGTCACCTGTGCTGCGGCTCGGCCGGGGTTTACAATGTGCTCCAGCCCGACATCGCAACACGGTTGCGCGACCGCAAGGTGGAAAACATCGACCGGGTCGCGCCGGACGTCGTGGCCACCGGCAATATCGGCTGCATCACCCAGATCGGTGGCGGAACGGCCACGCCGGTGGTCCACACGGTCGAGCTTCTCGACTGGGTCACCGGCGGTCCGGAGCCGAAGGCTCTGGCGGAAAAAGTGGGATAATGTTCCGCAGTGTGAAATAGCTTGTTGAGCAATCACGCGCCGCATGGTCTGCACCTCCCGAAACAGGGGAGTCCGCATGTCGCAAACCACTGCCGCTGATACCGGGACGGAGTTGCCCGGTGGCGTTGAGATTCTGGGCCGGTGCGGGCCCGAATTCGCAAAAGTCCTGAGCTATGACGCGCTTGGCTTCGTTGCCGCGTTGCACCGCCGCTTCGAAGCCGGCCGCCGGCAGGTGCTCAGCCTCAGGGTCGAACGCCAGAAGCGTTTCGATGCGGGCGAACTTCCGGACTTTCTGTCCGAAACCAGGACCATCAGAGACGGCGACTGGGCCATAGGCTCCGTTCCCGACGACCTGCAGGACCGCCGCGTCGAGATCACCGGGCCGTGTGACCGCAAGATGGTGATCAACGCGCTCAACTCCGGCGCCAGCGTGTTCATGGCCGATCTGGAGGACGCAACATCCCCGGTCTGGGAAAACCTGGTCTCGGGCCAGGTTAATCTCATGGATCTGTGGGCCGGCCGGATAGACTTTACCGATCCCAAGAACGGCAAGTCGTATGCGGTGGGCAGCGATTCGGCGGTACTCCTTGTGCGGCCGCGCGGTTGGCATCTGCCCGAAGCGCATATGCGCGTCGACGGCGAGGAAGTATCCGGATCGCTCTTCGACTTCGGCCTCTATTTCTTCCACAATGCGAGGTCGGCGATCGCCAAGGGGTCAGGCCCCTATTTCTATCTGCCAAAGCTCGAAAGCCACCACGAGGCGCGACTCTGGAACGACGTCTTTGTCGCCGCACAAGCCGAACTCGGGCTCGACATCGGCACAATCAAGGCGACCATCCTGATTGAAACCCTGCCGGCGGCCTTCGAGATGGATGAAATACTCCACGAGATGCGAGATCACATCATCGGGCTCAATTGCGGGCGCTGGGACTATATTTTCAGCTACATCAAAACCCTTCGGAACAACCCGGACTATGTGCTGCCCGACCGCGCCCAGGTTGTCATGGGCGAGGCCTTTCTCGGCGCCTATTCTACCCTTCTGATCCGCACCTGTCACAAG
>JAJFHL010000286.1 GCA_021775615.1 Hyphomicrobiales bacterium | reverse complement strand
GTTGCGTTCGACCTGCACCAGCCGCTGCCACAACTCCGCGTTCAGATAATCGCGGACTTGTGGCGTTTTGTTGAAAGTATTGTGAATACAATAAGTTATCAGAAACTCATGGAATAGATCGCAGCCCCGAACGTTCTCCTTACACCACGCGTAAAAGGAGAAAGACAGTGACTTTAAGTGTTCTCGTTGCCCCGTCCGGATTTAAGGAATCCCTCAGCGCTGACGAAGTCGCGGACGCCATTTCCGAAGGTGTCATGCGCGCCCTGCCCAGCGCGCGCGTTCTGAAGGCTCCCATGGTCGACGGCGGTGAAGGTTTCACCGAGGCTCTCGTCGCGGCCACCGGCGGAACCATGCATCCAGTGTCGGTCACCGGGCCGGTTGGCCGCAAGGTTGACAGCTTCTTCGGGTTTCTTGGCGGCGATGAAGCCTGTACGGCTGTGATCGAAATGGCCGCCGCGGCAGGGCTGAGCCTGGTGCCCCGCGATCAGCGCGACCCGACCGCCACCACCAGTTACGGCGTCGGCGAGCTCATCCTTGCCGCCATGGACGCCGGCGCCGAGCGCATCCTGCTCGGCTGCGGAGACAGCGGCATCAACGACGGCGGCGCCGGCATGGCGCAGGCTCTGGGCGCCCGGTTGCTCGATACCCATGGCAATCGGATTGGATTTGGTGGTGCGGAGCTTCTGCGGCTTTTCAGCATCGACACGTCCGGCCTCGACCCGCGTCTGTCCGACATCACCATCGATGTCGCGGTCAACTGGCACAACATCCTGCTTGGGCCCAAAGGCGTCGCCCGTGTGTTCGGGCCGCAGAAGGGGGCATCGGTCGAGCAGGTCGAGATCCTCGAGGATGCGCTCGAAAACTACGCCACCTGCATCAAGTCGGCCACGGGACTGAACATCGGTTATGCCAAGGGTTCGGGAGCATCCGGCGGTCTGGGGGCTGGCCTTGTCGCGTTCGCCGGCGCGACCCTGCACCCGCGCTTCCATATCGTCATGGACTATCTGAAGTTTGACCGCATGCTTGAGGAGGCCGATCTCGTGATCACCGCCGAAGGGTCGCTCGACGGCCAGAGCCCATACGACAAGGTGCCGTGCGAAGTGGCCCGCCGCGCCCGCGCCAGGGGCATCCCGGCCATCGCCCTTGCCGGCACCATAGGCAAGGGCGTCCAGGAGACCTTCGACAATGGCATCGATGCCTTCGCCTCGATCATCAAGCGGCCGTGCACGCTGGAAGAGGCGATCGCCAAAGGTGACAAGTTCCTGCGCCGTGCCGCCGAAGATGCGGTTCGCATGATCCTGGTTGGCGTCAGGCTGCGGGCGGACGCGGTACACGGCGACCGTCGGCCCTTTCGGCAAGCCGCCTAGACCGAAGTCCATGACCCTGTGTTAGGACCTGCAGGCAAGACCCCGGGGGGCGGAATCAGCGCGCCGCCTCCCGGGCCAGGTCGGCGATATGCAAAAGCGCGCAGTCGATCGCCTTGAAGCCCGGATCGCGCCCGTCGAACGCGAGGAACAGATCGGTGCCGCCCAGAAGAACCGCTTCGCAGCCCTGATGCTCGCACAGGTCCCGGCCGCGGTCGAAGAAGGTCTGCCGTTGGGCATCGGTCACTTCGCCCGCGGTCGCCATGTCGACATAGTCCTGGTGCACCGCGTCGAGATGAGCCTCGTTCGGTGGCACCACGTTCATCATCGGCAGCTTGCCGTACATCTTGGACTGCATGACGGTCCTGGTTCCCAGGATACCAACGGTCTTGTATCCCTCGTTCTGCAGCGCGCCGGCGACGCTCTCGAGCAGGTCGAGAACGGGCAGGGGAGATACCGCCTTGAAATCGTCATTGCAGAAGTGTCCGGCAATGGACGTCACTGCCACGGCTTCGGCGCCAGCCGCCTTCAGTCTGTGTGTGAGCCGTTCAAAGATCGCCGCCTGCGCGGCGGTGTCGCCCGCCGTCAAGTGCTTCACCAGTGTCAGCGAATCCGCATGAGCAATCGTGAGGTCCAGATCGCTTTGGGTCGCCGCAAGAGCCTTGATGAGCCCGCGATGGTAAAGGTCTGTCGCCGCGGGGCCGATGCCACCGATCAAACCGATATGCATGCCGAGGTCCCTCTCATCTGAATGCGCCTGCCGGGCTCACCCGAACCCGCCATTCTGCATGGCCACCATGCAGAACAGCATCGGGATCGAGAGCATCGTGTTGGTGCGGGAAAACAGCATGGCGGTACGCGCGGCGGCCGCCTTTTCCGCATCATCGCACTCGACCATTCCCAGCGCCTTGCGCTGGTTCGGCCAGATCACCACCCAGACGTTGAACCACATGATCGCGCCGAGCCACATGCCGATGCCGATTGGTGTTGAAAGGCCGCCGTCGCTCAGGCCAAGCAAGATGGCATGACCGAGATACTCGTTTATGGCGGCCAGAAGGAGGCCGGTGACCATGGTCGCCATTGCGCCCCAGCGGAACCACCACAGGGCGGCCGGTGCGATCACCTTGCTGATCGCCGGCTTCTGCGCATCCGGAATGTTCGGCATGTTCGGCATCTGGACAAAGTTGAAGTACCACAGCAGGCCGATCCACATGACGCCACTGCCGACATGCAGCCAGCGCAGGAAGAACGAGAACCAGCCCTGATCGAGTGCAAATCCGGCGCCCGTCAGCAGACGAACGATGATGAACATGATCACGGTAAGAACGACACCGGCAATGATGGTGTTTTTCAGATTGGCCAGAATTCCAGGCATGCGCTTCTCCTTGGCGACGGAGTGGATACCTTAACGGGTCACCCGTCGATCAGTTCAGTGGCATTGATCTCGATGCCGAATCCGGACAGGCCGACATAGTGCCGGTTGCGTGTCGCCAGCAACCTGATGGACGAGATGCCGAGATCGCGCAGGATCTGTGCGCCGAGGCCCACATCGCGCCAGTCTTTCTTGCGACTGAGGGCGCTTGCGGTGTTTTCGTCACCGTTTGCCTCATCGTCGGAAAGGCTTGTCACCGGAACGCCGGCCGCCCCTTCGCGCAGATAAACCAGCACGCCCCGGCCGGCCTTTTCGAACATCTCGTAGCTCTGCGACAGGGCGCTCCTGCGTCCGAACACATCATCGACGATGTTCTCCACATGAAGGCGGGTGATCACGTCCTCGCCATTGCCGACCTGGCCGTAGACCAGCGCCATGTGCTGTATGTCGTCGAAGGGCGTCGAATAGGTGATGCCGCGCGCCATGCCGATCGGCATGTCGACATCGAATTCAGACGTGCGCTCGACAAGCCGTTCACGGACCTGCCGGTAGGCGATGAGGTCGGCAACGGAAATGATGGTGAAGCCGTGTTCGCGGGCAAAAGAGAGCACTTCTTCGCCGCGTTTCACGGTGCCGTCGTCGTTGACCAGTTCGGAAATCACGCCGACAGGCGCAAGGTCGGCCAGCCTGGCGAGGTCTACGGCGGCCTCGGTGTGGCCCGAACGCATCAAGGTGCCGCCCTGTTTGGCGATCAGGGGAAACACATGGCCCGGCCGCACGAAGTCCTCCGCCGCGGCGTTGCCGTTGGCCAGAGCCCGTACCGTGTTGCAGCGCTCATCGGCCGAGATGCCGGTTGTCAGGCCCATCTTGTAGTCGATGGAGATGGTGAAGGCGGTGCCGAGCGGCGCGTCGTTGGACGCCACCATCGGGTCAAGTCGGAGACGCTGCGCCTCGGCCTGGGTGAGCGGCGCACAGATAATGCCTGACGTGTGGCGCACCATGAAGGCGATCTGTTCCGGCGTCACCTTGGACGCCGCGGCAATGAGATCACCTTCATTCTCCCGGTCCGCATCGTCAACGACGACCACCATCTCGCCTCTGGAAATGGCGGCAACGGCAGCATCGACCGGATCGAGAACATCGGAGTTCATGATCGCTCCTTAGACTTTACGCGCAAAGGGGCGCGCCGCGGCACGCCCCAAATCAGTATCTGTTGAGACCCCCGGTACGGGTCAGGTCGCAGCGTCGAACATCTGCTCGACATACTCCCAGTTCACCAATCCGTCGAACCAGGCTTCGAGATACTTCGGCCGGGCGTTCCGGTAGTCGATGTAATAGGAATGCTCCCAGACGTCACAGCCGAGAATCGGCGTCGCACCATGCACCAGCGGGTTCTCGCCGTTCGGCGTCTTCATGAATTCGAGCATGCCGTCCATGACCGCGATCCACGCCCAGCCGGAGCCGAACTGGGTAACGCCGGCCTGAACGAAATCGGCGCGCATCTTGTCGAAACCGCCGAGATCGGAATCGACCGCCGCCTGCAGTTTGGCCGGCAGGGACGTGCCGCCGCCGCCCGGCTTCATCCAGCTCCAGAAGTGAATGTGGTTGTAGTGCTGGCCGGCATTGTTGAAGAGGCCGGCGTTCTTGCCGTGGCTTTCGCGGCAGACGTCCTCGAGGCTCTTGCCTTCGAGGCCAGAACCTTCCAGCAGATTGTTGCCGTTCGTCACGTAGGCCTGATGGTGCTTGTCGTGATGAAACTCAAGGGTTTCAGCCGACATATGCGGGGCCAGAGCGTCATATGCGTAGGGGAGGTCGGGAAGTTCGAATGCCATAACAAAAGCCTCGTCTGTTACTGTTAATTCTTTGGGCCGGAAACTAACCGCTTGACCGGGCTTGCGCAAGAAACACTCAATGCACTGCTCCGGCGGTCCGTTCGGATCAGCCGTGTCGCCTTACGTGTCGCCTTAGAAGAACGCCTGGATGCCGGTCTGGGCGCGTCCCAGGATCAGTGCGTGCACGTCGTGGGTGCCTTCATAGGTGTTGACGGTCTCCAGATTGACCATGTGCCGGATGACATGGAACTCGTCGGAGATGCCGTTGCCGCCATGCATGTCGCGGGCGACGCGGGCGATGTCGAGCGCCTTGCCACAGTTGTTCCGCTTCATCAGTGAAATTGACGGCGGGGCGGCGGTGCCGGCCTCGAGCATGCGGCCAAGCTGCAGGGCGCTCTGCAGGCCAATGGCGATTTCGGTCTGCATGTCCGCAAGCTTCTTCTGAACCAGCTGGTTCGCCGCCAGCGGGCGGTCGAACTGCTTTCTGTCGAGGACATACTGCCGGGCCTGATGCCAGCACGCTTCGGCAGCCCCCATGGCGCCCCAGGCAATACCGTAGCGCGCCTGGTTCAAACAGCCGAAGGGACCTGACAGGCCACGCGCATTTGGCAGCTTGGCGTCTTCGGGAACGAACACTTCGTCGAGGACGATCTCACCGGTCACCGAGGCCCTGAGCGAGAACTTGCCTTCGATCTTCGGTGTCGAAAACCCTTTGGCGCCGCGCTCCACGATGAAGCCGCAGATGCCCTCGTCTTCGAGCTTCGCCCACACCACTGCGATATCGGCTATCGGCGAATTGGTGATCCACATCTTGGCGCCGTTGAGGATGAAGCCGCCATCGACGCGCTTGGCCCGGGTTTTCATGCCGCCTGGGTCGGAGCCATGGTCCGGTTCGGTGAGACCGAAACAGCCGACAATTTCGCCGCTGGCCAGTTTGGGCAGATACTTCTTGCGCTGGTCTTCCGAGCCGTAGGTATCGATCGGATAGCCAACTAGGGAGTTCTGCACGCTCATGGCGGAGCGGTAGCCGGAATCGACGCGCTCGATTTCGCGGGTGATCAGGCCATAGGCCACATAGCCCAGGCCCGAGCCGCCAAACTGCTCCGGCGTCTTGATGCCGAGCAGACCGAGTTCGCCCATTTCGTTCATGATATCGCGGTCGAAACGCTCTTCGCGGAAGGCGCTCAACACCCGAGGAAGAAGCTTCTCCTGGGCATAATCGCGTACCGTGTCGCGGATCATGCGTTCTTCTTCGGAGAGCTGGCTTTCCATGCCCAGCGGATCTTCCCAATCGAATTCCGCTATCGGGCGTGGGCTATCGGATTTCGACATAGCCTGAGACATCGCATCACCTATCACTCGTGTCACATCGCTGGCGAAACGCGGCACGGGGTGTGCGCGATCAACCGTTCGCCACAACCTCTACGCCGTGGCGGCGGGAAAGTCGAGTGGTGGGCTCTTCTGGTCTAGAAATTCAGCTTCTTGAACCGCTCGGCCAGGGCGTCGGCGATCGAGTTGCCCTCGGCCCCGGGGGGCGCTGCTGGTGCCTGTGCAGCCGGTTGCTGTACGGGCTGTGCCACTGGTTGCGCGACTGGCTGAGCCAGGGGTTGTGCAAGTGGCTGCGACGCCGCAACGGCAGGCTGTGGCGGCGCATGGTGCAGTGGCGCAGGCTGGGGCACGCCGCCATCATGGTGCGCTGGCGCAACCGGTTGCTGCCCGTAATCGTGTCCGGCAGCGACGGCAGGCGCCTCGGGCGCCGCGTCCGCTTCGAATTGCTCGGAGATGCCTGAAGTGTCGTCGGGGAGCTGTCCGATCACCCTCCAGCGCGTCACCACTTCATCGACAAAGGAATGGTCGACGACATCGTTCGACCAGGCCTCGGTAAAGCCTGCGGTGTTGCCTTTGGGCAGGGTATCGGCCGGCAGTTCGGACAGCAGGATGTGCGACGGCAGGGTCACCCCTTCGCCGAAGACGATTGTTTCGCGGGTGCCAAGCGACGGCAGGAAGTCGATAAGGCTCTCCGCCGCATCCGGCAATGCGCGGCGGATGATGTCCTGATCGCGCTCATTCGACAGCCGCATGGTGAAGAGGGTCGAACACTGCGACAGGATCGTCGGGTCGAGATCACCAGGCCGTTGCGATACGACACACAGCGAGACGCCGTATTTGCGGCCCTCCTTGGCGATCCGCGAGATCGCCCGCTTGGTTGGCTCGAAGCCGACCGCGTTATCGCGCGGCACATAGCGGTGCGCCTCTTCGCAGACGAAGGTGATCGGCATTTTGCCGTCGCTCCACAGGGCGAGGTCGAAGGCAAGGCGGGCAAGCACCGAAACCACGACATTGACGATTTCTGCCGGCAGCCCCATCAGCTGGATGACGGTGATCGGCTTGCCTTCAACCGGAATGCGGAACAGGCGCTTGAGGATATCGGCGAGATTGTCGTTGATGGTCAGGCTTCCGAACATGAATTCGTAGCGCGGATCCTGGCTGATCGTCTCGATGCGCGACTTGAGCCGCTTGAAAGGTGTGAGTTCACGCTTGTTCTCGAGCCGCCCCATTTGCGTTTCGAGCAGCGACATGACGTCTGAGATGCGATAGGGCACCGGAACGTCGACCGTGAATTTTTCGCGCTTGCCCACGGACCGCTGCAGCACCACGGCGGCGGACTGGTCGCGGTTCGAGGCGAACTGCCGCTTGGCGAACGGGATCAGGTCACGGAGGATTTCGACTTCCTCGGGGCGGTCTTTTGGACTGCCGATGAGGATTTCAACGAGCTCTTCGAAATTGAGGAACCAGAACGGCAGGCTGAGGTCGGCCAGGCGGACCAACTCAGCGGTGTCCGTAAAGCAGGCGTCATATTCGTTATGCGGATCCAGCAGAACAACGTGGGCGTTCGGGTGCTTCTTCAGGATCTGCCGCAGGATCAGTGCCACGGTGCACGATTTTCCCGAGCCCGTGGAGCCGACGATGGCGAAATGCTTGCCCAGCAGTTCGTCGACCTTGACCACGGCCGGGATCGAGGGGTCCTGATGGATCGTGCCGATTTCAACCGAGTTGAAATTGTTGAAGTGATAGGCTTTTTCCAGAACCGTGTGCGAGGCGACGTAGAGCGGATCGCCCAACCGCGGATAAACCGAGCAACCGCGTCTCAGGGTCCGCAGATATCCGTCCTGCTCGCGGACCAGTTCGCCGACGAGGTCAACGTCGACAATCCGCGTGCCGGTGTTTTCCCTTTCCACCGCAGAATCGGGAACCGACATGCCGGTAATGAGACACAGCACCACGGCGACGCCGGTGTCGACCGTCAGCACGGTTCCTATATGCGGGCACATTTGTTCAGATGAGCCCTGCACGGTGGCCGATTTGCTCAGCAGAACCGTTGCCTTGGAACCGGAGATCGAAATGAGTTCTCCGATGGGCTGGTCCGGCACGGCAGCCGGTGCCTGGACCGGAGGTTGCGCGGCGGCAATATCCGTCGTGGGCGTTGCCGGCGCCGGCGCGTACTCCTGTGATAAAACGGACTGCGCGTCCCCGACAGCATATCCCTCAGCAGGATGTGCGGGGCCCCCTGTGGGGTCCATTGGTTGCCTCATGAATTTATTCTTCCAGCCGTCCTAAGGTTCCGGCAACCTTAATGAATTGCTCCTTAAGTTTCGGTTACGGCGGAATCTACTGAAATCGAGCTATCGGGGGTGAAATCTCGCGCAGCAGCTTGGTTCGCATGGCCCGTTCAAAGTCATGGAAGTCGCGCGCCGAAATGACAAAACTGCCAGGTCCCGCGGTAACGTTTGCCGCGTACCACAGATTGAGGCCGGGCAGATCCGAGAGGATCGCCAGGCCGTTCACGGTAACACCGCGTCGGCGCGCCATGGCGCGGGCCCGCGACACCACCAGGATGCCCTCGTCACGGGCCGTCGTTTCGAGCCCGTCCCCGGAAACATCGACAACCCGGCGCAGCGCGGAAATATTATTGGTCTCGATCATTCGGACGGCTTCGGCGACCGCGGCGCCGATACCGGTCCCGCCGCCGACGCTTCGCGGGATCGCTTCGATCTGCCGGGCAAAGCTCTCGGCATCCCGCGCCGAGGCGAGGATCGACCAGTCGCTCGCCCTGACAGGCTTGGTCGGGTCTGCCCACAAAACTATGGCAACCGCAATGCGCCCGGCCGGTCCGGACCCGATGGCCTGTATGACGGCGGGGTCGCGAAAACCGGCGGCCGTGCCCTGCAACTGGAGCCGGTACTCACCCGCATCCACACTGTCCGAAGCGTCGATCGCAAGCACCAGTTCAAGATCGACCACTTCATCGGCGCGAGCCGGATCTGCAAAACACAAGACCAGCACCATGGCGGAAAGCAGGAGCATCAAGCGGGTTCGGATCGCGGAGATATCCATCTACCCGTTCTATCAGAAACGCTGGCGCCCGGAAGTTTCGTCAGTGCGCCGAACATGGCCGCACAGCAAAAGGGGCGGCCATTACCGCCCCTTGCGTGTCAGCGTCTTGAGACCGTCAAACGGTCAGGACGTCGGGCCGTCATTGAACAGCACTTCATCGACCAGTTCGCTGGCTCTGGCGCGCAGTTCGGAGATCTCGCTGAGCGTGATCGGGTCGGCCTTCAACTCGCCCCATGACTGCACCATCTCCGACATCGGCACCCCGCCGGCGACCGGGTATTCGTGGTTGGTGCTGGCGTAAATGCCCTGTGCCATCGGGCCGGACAGGAATTCCATGAGCTTGAGGGCATTCTGCATGTTGGGGGCGTGCTTCGCCATGACCACGCCCGAGAGGTTGACATGGGTGCCGCGGCTTTCGGCGTTGGGGAACAGCATGTTGACCGAGGCCGCCCACTCTTTCTGTTCGGGCTCTTTGTCGTTCAGCGCCATCTTGGCCATGTAGTAGGTGTTGCCGACGGCAAGGTCGCATTCGCCGGCATAGACCCGCTTGACCTGCGCCCGGTCATTGCCCGAGGGCTTGCCGGCGAGGTTGGACTTGACGCCCTGCAGCCAGGCCTTTGCCTTCGCTTCGCCGTGGTGGGCGATCATCGAGGCGATCAGCGCGATGTTGTAGACATGCTGGCCGGACCTGATGCAGATCCTGCCCTTCCATTTCGGATCGGCGAGTTCCTCATAGGTGATCGACGTTTGCTGCACGCGTTCCTTGGAGGCATAGATGACCCGCGCCCGTCTCGTGAGGCCGAACCAGTGGCCGGCCGGATCGCGGTAGGCTTCCGGCACGTTCTTGGCAAGGGTTTCTGAGGAAACCGACTGGCTGATCCCCTTTTTGACGGCCGACGTAAGGCGGCCGATATCAACGGTCAGAAGAACGTCCGCCGGGCTGTTCAGCCCTTCCGCCGCCATCCGTTCGATCAGGCCCTTTTTGGCGAACACCACATTGACCTTGATGCCGGTCTCTTTCGTAAACGCGTCGAACAGCGGGTTCACCAGATAGGGTTGGCGATAGGAATAGACGTTGACCTCACTGCCGGCGGTGGCGTGTTCATGGGCGGCAAAGCCCGCCAACACCGCCAGGGCCGCCAAAGCGGCCATAATGCGCATACGGCCGAACCTCAGATCAAGCTTACGCATTTCCATAACTCCATTTTTAACGTCACACTTGCGTGTTGATTGACTGGTTTGCGGACCACGGGCTTGAGCCCGACCGTGAATAGCTGGCAGCCGGCAAGGTCACCGCCGGCATCGCCGCGTGTCCATCGCCGGGCGTACGGAACCGGTACCCTTTGTTATGTTCGGTCGCGACAAGGCCGCAAGCTCCAATGGGCTTGAGCGATTTGCGCAACCTCATCACGAGAACGTCGACGGTGCGTTGATCCATGTCATGTTCGTCCCGCCAGACGGCGCCGATCAGCTGGCGGCGGCTGAAGGTGCGACCCAGGCGACGCGCCAGGAACTCAAGCAGGGCAAACTCCTTGGCACGCAGGCGGACGCTGCGCTCTCCGTGGATCACCAGGCCCTCGCCTGGCTCCAGCGTCAGCGGACCCGATGTAAGCGGGTCCTGCAGCAGGCGCGGCGCCGCCACGCCGAGATGCAGGGTCAAACGGGCGTAAAAACGCACATAGTCGGCCACATCGGTTTCGTCGAGCAGGAGCAGTGAGTTGGCATCCGGCAGACCGCCGCGGTCGTCAAGGTCCCCTGCAAGCGCGAATGTTGTCTCCTTGCAGGCGGGATGCCGACGCAAGGTTGCAAGACAGAGTTCGCGGTCGGCGGGATGCATCATGTCGAAAATCACGACCACGTCCGGTGCCTGCCACTTCAAGGCGTCGAGCGCTTCCTTGCCCCACGCGGCGCAGTGCGCATGGCAGCCAAGCGCACCCAGTCCCTCGCAAAAACCGGTCGGCATGCGTTTGCCGCTCTGGTGCAAAAACAAAAGCTCAAGTGTCATGGCAGCTTACGCGCCTCGCCGAACAGAACAACCCAAGTCCCAACTTCTCATATCGTCCGTAGAGCGCAACGAATGCTGAGTCAACCGATCCGGAGGGTGGTGGAGTTAGAATAATTCTATATAAATCAATGACTTAGAATTAGAATAATTCGAAAGAAGCCAAAATCCAATGATTTCAAGGCCGAATGGCTCCGCCTTCAATGTCCGGCGGAAACGGGCGCGTCAGTCTGCCGCAAGGAGCACGCCGGGGTTCATGACGCCCGACGGGTCGAGGGTCTTCTTCACCGCTTTGAGGGTTTCGGCAAACTGAGCCGGTATCTGGCGTTCGTACCAGGGCATGTGATCGCGTCCCACCGCATGATGGTGGGTGATTGTGCCGCCATGTTCCAGCACCGCGTCGGAAGCCCGCCTTTTGAGCTCGCCCCACTGTTCCAGGAGGGCGCCGTGACGGCCAAGACCGATGAACGTGTAGTAGGGGGCGGGGCCGTCCGGATAGACATGGGTGAAGCGGGTGCTGACATAGCCCGACTTCCCGGTCACGTCCCTGATAGCCTGGTGCATCGCACTGGTGATGCCGGCATGCAGTTGATCGAAGCGGTCCCAGGGGATCGCCGTCTCAAAGGTGTCGTGGATGATCCCCGCCGAAACCGCAGGGACGCGAAAGTGCGGCATTTTGATGAAGGCGGTGCGCCAGGCGCCAGTGGCGCCGGCCTTGTGGGCGTCGGGATCGCGCATCGCCTCCGCGTCGTAGCGGCCATGGCATTCCTGACAGATCTCCAGGGCCCGGGCCATCCAGGCATCGACCGGATGATCGGCGGACTCAAACGCCAGGACCACCAGATGCTGCTTGCCGTCTCCGAACCCGTTGAGCCAGGCCTCCATATTGTCGAGCAGGCGGACGTTGGACGGGAACAGTCCTGACTGGGACACCAGGCGGACAGCGTTGACGGCATCTTCGAAGCGATCGAACGAGACGTTGGTCGAGGCCCGGAACGTCGGGCGTGCGCGGACCCGCACCCACGCTTCGGTGATCACGCCGAAGGCGCCTTCCGAACCGATCATCATGCGGTCGGGGCTCGGTCCGGCACCGGAACCCGGCAACCGCCTTGATTCAAGCGGGCCGGAGGGCGTGAGGCAGCGCACGCTTTCCACCAGATCATCGATGTGGGTATAGACGGTGGCGAAATGGCCGCCCGACCGTGTCGCGATCATGCCGCCGAGGGTTGCCAGTTCGAAGCTTTGCGGGAAATGCCGCAAGGTCAGGCCGTGTGGCCGCAAAGCCGCTTCGAGCTGCGGACCACGGATGCCGCCCTGCATGCGCGCGGTGAGCCCGGTGGTGTCCACATCCAGCACCCGGTCAAGACCGGTGAGGTCGAGAGAGATGGCGCCCTTGAAGCTGCCACCGACGGCGGCCTCCACGCCGCCGACAACGCTGGTACCTCCGCCGTAGGGGATCACCGCGGCCTCTGCGTCGGCCGCCCAGTCGAGCACCGCCGAAACGTCCGCTTCTGTTTTCGCGAACGCGACAACATCGGGCGCATTGGCGAAGTCGCCGGCCAGGGTTCTCACGTAGTCGGGGTAGGACTCACCATAAGTGTGCAGCAGCCGGTCCATGTGGTCCGTACTGCAGATGCCGGACAGGGTCTCCGGCGGCGTGAGACGCGCCGCCGCAAGCTCGATGCCGGCCGGGTCGGGCATCGTGGTGCGCTCGAACCCGTCAACCTCGAAGCGCGTTGCATAGGTGGCGAGGACGCCGTCTTCTTCTTCCGGCGTCAGGTCGTCGCCTTCATATCCCCATCCGCACAGCTTCAAGCGGTTCATCGCACCCTCCTGTTATGGTGTCTCTGCCACTTTCAACGCGAACGCATAGGACAGCGCAACTTCCTTGAGCCGGTCGAAGCGTCCCGAGGCGCCGCCATGGCCCGCCTCCATGTTCGTCTTGAGCAGCAACATGGTGTCGTTGGTCTTCACTTCGCGCAGACGCGCCACCCATTTCGCCGGCTCCCAGTAGGTCACGCGCGGGTCGGTCAGTCCGGCAACGGCGAGGATGTTCGGGTAGGCCTTGGCCTCCACGTTGTCGTATGGCGAATAGGCCGCGATGGCCTCGTAGTCGGCCTTGCTTTCGATCGGATTGCCCCACTCCGGCCATTCCGGCGGGGTCAGGGGCAAGGTGTCGTCAAGCATGGTGTTGAGCACGTCGACGAACGGCACCTCGGCAATGATCGCCGCAAAGCGATCGGGCGCCATATTGGCAACCGCGCCCATCAGCATGCCGCCGGCGCTGCCGCCATGGGCGACGATCCCTCCCGGTCGTACCACCTTGTTCTCCGCCAGATGCTGCGCCGCCGCGATAAAGTCGGTGAACGTGTTGACCTTGTGTTCGCGCTTGCCGAGCCTGTACCAGCGGTAGCCCTTGTCCTTGCCGCCGCGAATATGGGCGATCGCGTAGACGAAGCCGCGGTCGACCAGGCTGAGGCAGTTTGTCGAAAATCCGGCCGGCATCGAGATGCCGTAAGCGCCATAGCCGTAGAGCAGACACGGAGCACTGCCGTCGATCGCCGTGTCGCGGCGATGGAGCAGGGTGATCGGAACCTCTTCACCGTCCGGCGCGGCTGCGAAGATGCGGCGGGTTATGTAGTCGCCCGGTTCATGGCCGCTCGGCACTTCCTGGGTCTTGCGCAGGTCGCGCGTGCGCTCCGCCATGTCATAGTCGTAGACCTGCGACGGCGTCGTCATCGAGGAATAGGTGAACCGCATGGTCTGCGTATCGAACTCAAGTCCCCCCGACATGCCCAGCGAATAGGCCTCTTCATCGAACGAGATCTCATGATCTTCCCCGGACGGCGTGTGCGAAATGACAATGCGCGGCAGCCCGTCTTTCCGTTCAAGCCGAACCAGGTAGTCCTTGTAGGCGATCACGGACAGGATCAGCCGCCCTTCGACGTGCGGCACGACTTCCGTCCAGTTCTCGAGCCCCGGCGCCGACACCGGCGCCTGCATCACCTTGAAGTCTTCCGCGCCATCATGGTTGGTGTGGAAGATCAGGCGGTCGCCCTGGTGCTCCACATCGTATTCGTGGCCGGTTTCGCGTTTTGCAATGAGCTTCGGTGCCGCCTCCGGGTCGTGGGCATCGATGAGATACAGCTCGGACGTTTCGTGATCGTGGGCGGAGATGACAATAAGGTCGCCGCTCTGGGTTTTGCCAGCGGACACGAAAAACCCGGGATCGGCTTCTTCATAGACCAGGACATCGTCGTCGGACGGCGACCCCAGCTTGTGGCGAAACACCTTGGAGGGCCGGTGGTTTTCATCGAGACGAACATAGAAGACCTGTGTCGCATCCGCCGACCACACCACATCGCCGCCGGTGTCCCCGATCACGTCGGCGCACAACTCGCCGGTGGCGAGGTCCTTGAACTTCACCGTGTAGTATTCCGAGCCCCGCTCGTCGGTGCCGTATGAAAGGAGCCGGTGGTCCGGGCTGTGCGTGGCGCCACCAAGCTGGAAGTAGTCGGTGCCCTTGGACAGCGCGTCGGCATCGAGAAGGATCGTCTCATTTCCGCCGTCCCGGTCGCAGCGGCAAAATCTCGGATGCTGGCCGCCGGTCACGAAGTCGAAATAATAGGCATAGTCCCCGTCCGGCGCCGGCACCGAGGAATCGTCTTCCTTGATGCGGCCCTTCATTTCGGCGAAGAGCGTCTCCTGCAGCGCTTCGGTGTCGCCGAGCATCTGTTTGGTATAGGTATTCTCGGCCTCGAGATAGCCGCGGATATCTTCGGCAAGCTGGCTCGGATCGCGCATCACCTCCTGCCAGTTGCCGGCCCGCAGCCAGGCATAGGGATCGGACCGCGTGATGCCGTGATCGGTGGTCTCGTGTTGTCTTTTTGCCGCGATCGGCGGCTGATCGGGGGCGGCGTTCGGTTGGGTCACCACCGCGTCAGTCTTCACTGTCGGGCTTCAGGTCGAGAGCGGCGCCGTTCATGCAGTAGCGCTGACCGGTCGGCTGCGGCCCGTCGGGGAAAACGTGTCCGAGATGGGCATCGCATGCCGCACACCTGACTTCCGTGCGCACCATGAAAAGCTTGCGGTCTGAGTGCTCGCTCACCGCCTGCTCGGACTCGGGCTCGAAAAAGCTCGGCCAGCCGGTTCCGGAGTCGAACTTCGATTCCGAACGGAACAGCGGCGCGCCGCAACACACGCAGGCGTAGGTGCCCTCGGTCTTTTCGGTGTTGTAAGGATGCGTAAACGGACGCTCCGTGCCGTGCTGACGGGTAACGTAATACTGCTCCGGCGTCAGGTCGCTCTGCCATTCGGCATCGGACTTGGCCACCGGCTCGCGCGGTGAGGTTTTCTTAGCTTGGTCGTTCATGTTGGAACTCATTCCTCAAAAAGTGTGATTGTTTCGGCAACAAGTGCGGGTCTGTCCTCGCCTTCAATGTCAACGGTAACGGTCGATACGGTGCGAAGCGTCCTTTCGCCGAGCACGGCTCTGTCAAGGAGCAGCCGTCCGCGCAGGCGCGATCCCGCCGGCACCATATTTGTAAAGCGGATCTTGTTGGATCCATAGTTCAGGGCCCGTTTGACGGAAGTGACCGTCATTATTTCACCTACGAACTTGGGCACCAGGGAAAGCGTCAGATAACCATGGGCAATGGTTGACATGCCAAGTTCCGCGCGGGTGCGCTCGGGATCCACATGAATCCATTGATGATCGCCCGTTGCGTCGGCGAACTGGTCGATCCGGTCCTGCTGGATTGTGACCCACTCGCTGGCGCCAATCTCGTTGCCCTGTTCTGCTGCCAACTCCGCTAAGCTATTGAATGTTCGCATAAAACCTCATCGCATAGCGGTGAAAATCATGTGCCCCAAGCATGCTGGAAGGGGTCGCCGGGGGCTGCAACACACCGGACCGGGCGCGTAATGGTTCAGTTTTTAGACAATATCTAGGCGATCTCAAATCAAAATCGACTGCAATTAGCGTGGCATTTGAATTGAATAGAATTCAAATAATATTAAATATTGACGGCAGATGAAGACGGATTTTCAAATAGATATATGTAGAAAGGTCAAGTACAAACGGGCAGGCAAGAACAATGTTGGATAAAACTAAGACAGACAAGGCGCGGACCAACGTGCCGTGGGCGGTTGTGATCAACACATCGCCGCCGGAGGCTGACGCACAAGCCGACGACTCAAATTTCACTGAATCAAATAAAGATGATGCAGATGCCAGCGACGAGGGCGCCCGGGAGGCGCCTGCACCCGACGCGAATGCATCGGACCGTGACACTCCGCATGAAACGCCCGACACCGAGACGGGCCCCGAAGAACCGGATTGCGCCGTCGAAGCCGTTACTGAAGTAGAAGAAGCGCAGAGCGAGGAAGCGCCCGCCGCCGTCGACGCGCGCGTTCGCGATACACGCGACCCCGATAAGCGCTGCGATGATGCCGTCGTCCGCTCCCTGATGGATGTCCTCATCACACCGGCAGGAATGGTGCAGCCTCAGGAACGCGCCTTTGCGGCCGATCTCCTGCTTCACGTCATGGAATATGCGACGTCCGAAGCCAAGCACATGCTGTGCGACCGGTTGTCCAACATGCCCGACGCGCCGGCGCCGCTGATCTCACGCTTCGTCAACGACCCCGATCTCGAACTCTCCGCATCGCTGCTCCTGAACGCAAGCTGTGTGTCGGATTCCGAATTGATCACCGTTGTCGAGACCGCGGACCGCGACCGCTCTCTGCTGGTGGCGAGGCGGCAGCATCTTTCCGCCGCCGTCGGCACGGCTCTGGCCAAAACCGGCGACGTCGAACTGGCGCTCGCACTGGTCCGCAACCCTTATGTGCAACTGAGCCAGGAAGCCCTGCAGCGTCTGGCTCTGCTGGCGCTGGACCAGGAAGATCTGATCGAACCCCTCGTCATGCGTCCCGAGATGACGGCGGCCTGCGCGCTTTATCTGTTCTGGTCGATGCCCGCGAAGCAACGTTCCTATGCGCTTGGTCGCTTTCTGGCCGAAGTTCAGGTTTTGCCGCAGATTCTGGTGATGTCGAAGCCCGGCGCAGATCTGGTTGCCACCGCGCTGCGCAGCAAGGGCGAGCAGAACAAGGACCGCGACGGCGCTGCCGTTCAGGCGGAAAAACCCTCCAAGCAACGCACCGCGGAACTCGTTGAAGCGCTTGAGACAGGCGCGGCCGATACCCTGAAGGACTTGATCTGCGAGCACGCAGCGATCGAACAGGAGACGGCAGTTCGCATTGTTGCCGACACCGGCGGGGAGGCACTGACGGTGGCCTGCAAGGCCCTTGGTGTGTCGCGCTTCGCGTTCGGTGACGCCTTCGCCAAATGGCAGGCAAGCCAGGAATTGCAGGCGGACGCCGAGGCGTTGCAGGTGCTGTTCGACACGCTCTCGTTCAAACAGGCGCGCATGGCACTTACCTATTGGGACTGGCAGACCCTGAATATTGGTCCCTACAGGGACGCATTTGCAAAGACTTCCAGCTAACGGGTTCACTCTGGTTAGCACCAAACACCGATCTGCCCTCGGTGTGAAGAGGCCGGTTCGGGGACGCGTCCCCGGGCCGGTCTTTTCGTTTGGCACGCGGCGCGCCGTGGCGAATTTGTTTCCTGCATCGTCGAAAAACTTACATCTCATTCTGTGGACGCCCGGCATTATGCGGATCGCTAGAATATGCCGCTCACAACGCGGACGGCAGTTTCAGGAGAAATGCGATGGCGCAGAATGTCGAGATAACCCGCGACGGTCACATACTCGAGGTGAAGCTCAACAAGCCGAAGGTCAATGCAATCGACGAGGGCATGAGCCGGGAACTCGGCGCCGCCTTTGCGACCCTGCGCGATGATCCCGAACTGCGCGTTGGCATCCTGACGGCGGAGGGCGACCGTATCTTCTCCGCCGGATGGGATCTGAAGGCGCTTGATGCCGGCGACACCAAGCTCGACAACTGGTGGGAAGACGGCGACTACGGCGATGGCGGCTTCGCCGGCCTGACCGAGAACTGGAACCTCAACAAACCGGTCATCGCGGCTCTCAACGGCCTTGTCGTCGGCGGCGGCTTCGAGCTTGCGATGTCGTGCGATCTTCTGATCGCCGCCGAACATGTCGAGTTCGGCCTGCCGGAAATGCCGCTTGGCATGGTGCCCGACGCCGGCGCGCTGCAGCGCCTGCCACGGTTGTTGCCGCGTAACATCGCAGTGGAAATGTTTCTGTTGGGACGGCGGATGCCGGCCGCCGAGGCGGCGCATTATGGTCTGGTCAACAAGGTCGTGCCCAAGGACGATCTCATGGGCGCCGCGCGTGAGTGGGCGCACCAGCTTGCACAGGCGGCTCCCCTCGCGCTTCAGACCGTCAAGGAAGTGTTGCGCACGATCGAATGCGTGCCGCTGGAAAGCGCCTTCGACAGGATGCGCACCGGCGACCTGCCGGTCTATCGCGCCATGCTGCGCTCCGAGGATGCCGAGGAAGGGGTCCGGGCGTTCGTCGAAAAGCGCGACCCTGTGTTCAAGGGACGCTGAGGCCATGGCGCGCCCCGCACCACGGGCCGTCAAGCGCGTCACCAGTATTGGTGGCGGACCCATCGGTGGCGGCTGGACGGCGTACTTTCTTGCCCGCGGCTACGATGTCGTGAGTTATCTCCACGATATGGACGAAGAGAGGGCATTCCGTGCGATCGTCGACACGGCGTGGATCAGTCTGACGGCGCTGGGCCTGGGGGAAGGCGCCTCCCGCGACCGGCTTCGGCTCACCAGCGATCTGCGCGATGCGGTCAGCGAAGCGGAGTTCGTGCAGGAGAGCGGGCCAGAAATTCTCACCGTCAAACAGGAACTCTACCGGCAACTGGGTGAGATGGTTGCAGACGACATTGTTATCGCCTCCAGCACCTCCGGCCTGACCATGAGCGAGATACAGAGCCAGTGCACAACGCCCGGGCGCACGGTCGTCGGTCATCCGTTCAACCCGCCCTATCTGCTTGCTCTTGTTGAAATTGTCGGCGGTGCGGCGACATCCGAGGCGGCCGTCGAGTGGGCAGGAGAGTTCTACCAGGCCGCCGGCAAGCACCCCTTGGTCCTCAACAGGGAGATCCCGGGCTTCATTGCCACCAGGCTGCAGGAAGCGTTGTGGCGCGAAGCGCTTCACATGGTGGCGAACGGTGAGGCGACGCCGCAGCAGATCGACGCCGCGCTGATACATGGACCCGGCCCCAGGCTCGCACTCATGGGGCAGTGCATGGCGTTCCACGTTGCCTGCGGTGAGGGCGGCATGGCGACCAATCTCGATCAGTTCGGCCCCGCCCTCAAACTGCCGTGGACGCGGCTCGAGGCGCCGGAGCTCACAAGTGAGCTGCGTGACGCGATGGTCGACGGCTGCAACGACATGGCGGGCGAACGGCGGTTCGAAGAGCTTGCCGCGGAACGCGACCGCGGCATTGTCGCCATCCTCAATGCCATTGGTCAGGTGCGCCCAAACAGCTCAGGGGGCTGAAGCGCGCCGTCATTGCCCGCCTGAGCCTTCTGGATCTGCGAGAAGACTGTTCCCGGCCACGAGGGCGCCGGTTCGTCGCTCGGCCACGCCCGGCGATAGGCGCTCGGTTTGCGGCCGAAACAGGAAGAAAAGGTCTGCGAAAAATACGACAGGGAGTTGAAGCCGCTGGCGGCCGAGACCTCGCGGATCGACATGTCCGTACTGGTCAGGAGAACCCGGGCGTATTGCAGTCTGAACAACCGTGAGAACTGCACGATCGAACAGCCGATATGGTGCTTGAACAGGCGTTCCAGCTGGCGTTGCGATATCCCCAGGCGCCTGGAGATGTCGGGCACGGACAGAGGCTCGGCCGTGTGCTGCTCGATGAGCGCGATGGCCGACTTGACGTCGGGATGCACATCGTCGGTGGCGCCGCCGAGCGTGTGGCGCTGGGCGGCGCCGGCCGAACGAATGGGGTAATGCAGGATCTGGTCCGCGACCTCGCCCGCCAGCTGCTCGCCATGGGCGTCCGAGATCAGGCGCAGCATGAGATCGAAACCGGCGGTGCCACCGGCACAGGTCATCAGCCTTCCGTCGATCGTGTAAAGCTGCTCGCGCATGTGCACCTGGGGGAACTGCTCGGCAAACCCCGCCATGCAGGACCAGTGCGTAGTGACCAGACGATCAGCCAGCAGGCCGGCACGCGCGAGCGCATAGACGCCCAGTTCGACCGCCGCCAGCGTGATGCCTGAGCGTGCCTGGCGGCGCAACCAGTTGAACAGATCGCGGTGAACGTAGTGCTCGCAGCCCCAGCTGCCGCACACGAACACGGTACCGACATCCTCCATGGGATCGTCCAGTGGCCTGGTCTCGATCACCATGCCGTTGCTTGCGGTCACGGTCCCGCCGTCGGGTGACCGGAACTCCCAGGCATAGAGCTGCTCGGGCGCCAGATAATTGGCGACCCTGGTCGGCTCAACCAGCGCGGTAACCGTCATCATGTTGAAGCGGGGTATGAGGACGCAGACGATCCGCGAGTCCGATTGCTGGCCCATGTGGCAGCCCTTTTCTCGATGGCTCAAAGAACAAAGGAGAGGATCTTAGCGCAGCACTCGAATGTCGAAAAATAAATATTCGTGGCGAGAAATTCGCAAAATTGCGGGCCCGCCTAACCCAATATTTTGCTTCGGCTTTTCTCGGAGGTAACGGGCAATGAACTTTGACGTGGTCCTGACATGTGCGGTGACAGGAGCCGGCGACACAACCGGCAGGCACCCCGGCGTCCCGGTAACGCCGCAGCAGGTGGCGGACGCCGCCATAGAGGCCGCCAGGGCAGGGGCCGCGGTGGCGCACATTCATGCCCGCGACCCCGAAACCGGCAGGGGGTCGCGCGATCCCGAACTGTTCAAGGAGATCGTCGACCGCGTCCGCTCAAGCGAAACCGATGTGGTTGTCAATCTCACCGCCGGCATGGGTGGCGACTGGGTTCTGGGAGATGACGATCCCACGCGGCCGGGCGCAGGTTCCGACATGGTCGGCCCGCTCGAACGGCTGGCCCATGTTGAAGACCTCCTGCCGGAAATCTGCAGTCTCGATTGCGGCACCATGAACTTTGGCGACGGCAACGAGATCTATATCTCCACGCCACCCTATCTGCGCAGGATGGCGGCATTGACCCAGGAGTGGGGCGTCAAGCCGGAACTCGAAGTGTTCGAGCTTGGGCATATCCGCTTCGCCAAGCAGATGCTCGCCGAAGGTCTTATCGATCAGCCGCCGATGTTTCAGATATGTCTCGGCATTCCGTGGGGCGCCGAGCAGAGCGTCGATAACATGAAGGTCATGAAGGACGAGCTCCCCGACGGCGCCAATTGGGCGAGCTTCGGCATATCGCGCATGCAGATGCCGATGGCCGCCGCCGCCGTTGCCATGGGCGGCAACGTGCGCGTTGGTCTGGAAGACAATCTTTATCTCGACCGCGGCGTACTGGCATCAAACGGCCAGCTTGTCGAGCGTGCGGTCGGAATCATCGAAAGAATGGGCGCCCGAGTTCTGACGCCGGCGCAGGCGCGCGAGAAATTGCATTTGCGGGGCGCTTGAGGAGCCGGTGATGGAGTTCGAACGCACACATGAGCAGGAAATGCTCCAAAGCACGGTTCGCTCGTTCATGGAGGCGGAGCTCTATCCGCACGAAGCCGAAGTCGACAATCTCGGGCATGTCCCGCCGGATCTCGGCCGCCAGATCGAGAAAAGAGCACTGGAGGTAGGGCTCTACGCTGCCAACTTGCCACCGGAAGTGAACGGTGGGGGGCTCGACTATTCAAGCATGGCGATGGTCGAACGCGAGTATGGCAAGACCAGTCATGCGCTGCATTCGTGGATCGGCCGGCCGACAGAGATCCTGCTCGCCTGCAACGACGAACAGCGCGCGCGCTATCTGGCGCCCTGCGTAAGTGCGGAAAAGCGCGAACTGTTTGCACTCTCCGAGCCCGAAGCCGGCTCCGACATCATGTCGATGAAAACCAACGCGCGGCGCGACGGCTCCGACTGGATCCTCAATGGATCCAAGCACTTCGCCTCAGGCCCCGTCATGCCGGATTTCGCGATCGTCTTTGCCGCAACCGGTGTTGAAGACACGCCGCGTGGTCCGCGCAAACAGATCACTGCCTTCCTGGTCGATGTCGGCACCCCGGGGTTTGACATCCGCGAGGGCCATCGTTGCGTAAGCTACCGCGGTTATCACACGTTCCAGCTTGACTTCGACGATGTCAGGCTTGGTCCCGGGCAGGTGCTCGGCGAGGAAGGCAAGGGGCTCGAACTCGCCGGCAGGTGGCTCGGAATGGGGCGCATCTGGGTGGGTGCGACCTGCTGCGGCAAGGCGGAGCGTCTTTTCGAACTGGCGGCGGACTGGGCCGCCAATCGCAAGCAGTTCGGCCAGCCCATCGGCCAGTTTCAGGCGACCGGCTTCAAGCTTGCCGACATGGCGGTGGAGTTGAGGGCGGCCGACCTCCTGGTCCGAGACGCCGTCGCCAGGGCCGACAAGGGTGAAATGCGCGACGAGGACGCGGCGATGGTCAAGCTCTACTGTTCGGAAATGCTCAACCGGGCAGCGGACCATACGGTTCAGATCTTCGGCGGCATGGGGCTGATGGAAGAGGTCGAAGTGCAACGCTTGTGGCGCGATTCCAGACTGGAGCGGATCTGGGACGGCACGTCCGAGATCCAGCGCCACATCATCACCCGCTCCATTTTGCGGCCGCTGGGCGCATGACGCCCAAGCGCCGTGCAAACCTCGACCGTCTGTTAAAGCCGCGGCACATCGCCATCGTCGGCGGCCGTGACGCGGAGGTGGCGGCGGGAGAGTGCGCGCGCATCGGATATGACGGCGAGATCTGGCCGGTCAACCCAAAGCGCGGTCAGATGGCCGGTCACCGATGCTATGCAACGATCCAAGAGCTGCCCGAGCCGCCGGACGCGGTCTTTCTCGCCGTGCCCCGGGACCAGGCGGTCGAGATCGTCAGAGACCTGGCGGCGATGAATGCCGGCGGGGTCGTTTGTTATTCGGCGGGTTTTGGAGAAACCGGCACCGAAGGCGGGGCGGCGGAGCGCGCATTGGTGGATGCGGCCGGAGATCTCGCTTTTGTCGGTCCCAACTGTTACGGCGTTCTCAACTACATCGACCGGGTGGCGCTTTGGCCCTTTGCCCATGGCGGATCGTCGCCCGGCTATGGGGCGGCGATCATCACCCAAAGCGGAATGCTGTCATCCGACCTGACGATGAGCCAGCGCGGCGTGCCGTTCGCCTACATGATCTCGACCGGAAACCAGGCGGTGCTCCAGGTCGAGGATTATGTCGACGCGCTTTGCGAGAAGCCGGAAGTGCGCGCAATCGGGCTTCATATAGAAGGCATCAAGGATGTTGCAGCCTTTGAAGCCGCTGCGCTCAAGGCGTTGAACCACGATGTTCCGATCGTTGCGCTCAAGACCGGATCCTCCAAAATCGGCGCGCAACTGACGGTCAGCCATACCGGATCACTGTCCGGCACCGATGAGCTTTACGGCGCCCTGTTCGACCGTCTTGGGATCATCCGCGTTTCACACCCGGCGCAGCTTCTTGAAACACTGAAATTTCTCTGCGTGGCTGGTGTCCCCGCGGGGCGCGACGTGGTCGGCCTCACGTGCTCGGGCTGCGGTGCAACGATGCTTGCCGATCGGGGCGAGAAGATCGGCCTGAACTATCCCGCGCCAAGGGACGACACCGCACGGCGGCTGCGCGAAATGCTGCCCGGCACGGCGACGGCGTCGAACCCGCTCGACTACACAACGCCGATCTGGGGTGATGCCGAACGCCTCAAGCCGATCTTCGCAGCCGCGCTGGAAGATGGTCCGGACTGTGCGATCATCATTCAGGACTATCCGCTTCCCGGGCTGGACGAAAGCAAGCCCTTGTATCTGAATGATGCGCGCGTGTTTATCGACGCCACAAAAGCCGCAAGGGTCCCCGCGGCGGTGTGCAGCACGCTTCCTGAAAACCTGGACAGTGAGACCCGGGACATGCTGGTCGCCGAAGGCGTGGCGCCGATGCAGGGCGTCCACGAGGCGCTCGATGCGATTGCCGGCTCTGCCTGGTACGGCGCACGGCGCCAGGCGGTGCTGGCCGCGCCGCCGCAGCCGTTACAGGTTCCGTCCGCTGACGAGCCCGGTTGTCCGGCGGACGAATGGATGGGCAAAGAACTGTTGCGATCTGCCGGACTGGGCGTCCCGCAGGGCAAGGTGGTGTCTGCGGCAGAGGCGCCGGATACTGCCGCCGCCCTCGGCTTTCCGGTTGCAGTGAAAATGGTCCATGCCGGTCTCGCCCACAAGACGGAAGCCGGTGCGGTTGTTCTCAATCTGCACTCGCAGACGGACGTCGCCACTGCGGTCGCGCGAATGCAAGCGGATGTCGCCGGCTATGATGCGTCGTTGCTTTCGGACCGCATTCTCGTCGAACGCATGGTCGGTCCGCCTCTGGCAGAACTCATGGTCGGTATCAGATGCGATCGCCAGTTCGGGATCGCGATGACGCTGGCGAGCGGCGGTGTTCTTGTCGAGCTTGTCGGGGACGTGGCCACGATTTTGCTGCCCGCGTCCCGACGCGACATTGAAGCGGCGCTTGCAAGCTTGCGTGTCTCAGCGCTACTCGCCGGCTTTCGCGGCGGACAGAAGGCAGACCTTTCCCTGCTGGTGGATGACCTCATGCGTCTCGGAGAATTCGCCCTCGCCAACATGGAGCGGGTCGCAGCGCTTGAGATCAATCCGCTGTTCGTGCTGCCGGACCGCGCCGTTGCGGTTGATGCCTTGGTGCACCTGCGTCCAACTGCCTGTAAATCGCTCTAGCCGGATGTTGCGAACGCGCTGATCTTGTGTCACCGGCCTCGCCTATGCTCTGACTGATTCTACCGCAACCGCCGGAGTTTCTTGGCGTTGCCCATTATGCTGCAGATCTGCGCCCCGGCTCGCGGGAAAATGCTCCGTTCACGTAAGCTTTGTTAACGCCGAGCCGGCTTAGAACACCATAAATCAACTGTAAACGGCCCGTCTGCCGGTCCCGGTTAATCTTTCGTTAACCATGACACACCTACACCAGTGAAAGTCTGCGGGATGGGTGGCCGAGCCAAATAGCGCAAGGTCAAAAGGGGTCGTTGCCGTGATGAGAACACTCAGCCTTGGGTGTGCACTGTTTGCATTCTGGCTTCTATTGTCCGGCCATTACACGGGCCTGCTCATTACATTCGGTGTTCTCTCCTGCGTCGGCATCCTGGCACTGGCGCATCGCATGGGTGTGGTGGACGAGGAGGGACATCCGATCCACCTGGCGCTCGGCGGGCTCCTGTACTGGCCCTGGCTTTTCCTGGAGATCGCCAAGTCGGCCTGGGGCGTGACACGCCTGATCCTCGATCCGAGGCTGCCGATCTCACCGACCATGATCAAGGTCAAGTCGACCCAGAAGACGCGCATCGGCGTCAACATTTTCGCCAACTCCATCACGCTGACGCCGGGCACCATTTCGGTCGAGGTAGAGGGTAACGCCATCACCGTTCACGCCATCACTGCGGGCGGTGCCGCCGAACTGAAGGAAGGCGACATGGACCGCCGGGTCACGGCCTTCGAGGGAGCGTCCTGATGTTCACCGCTGCCGCCATTGCCGTCGCGCTCGCGCATGTCTTCGCCGTCTATCGGGCGCTCAAGGGGCCGACCGTGTTCGACCGGGTGCTGGCTGCCAATACCATCGGCACCGCCGCGATCCTGCTGCTGGCGGTTCTCGGGTTTCTGACCGAGCGGCCGGAGTTCCTCGATATCGGCATCACCTACGGGCTGCTCAACCTGATCGGCACATTGGCGGTCCTGAAGTTTTTCCGCTACGGCGATCTGGCGCGCAGCGCCGAAGAGGAGCCGGCGGACACATGAACGACTGGTTCCCTGAAATTCTGAGTTGGCCCTTCCTTGCCGCCGGCAGCTTCTTCTATCTGGTCGGTTCCATCGGCCTGATGCGTATGCCGGATGTCTACACTCGCATGCACGCGACAAGCGTCAGCGACACGTTTGGCGCCGCGCTCCTCCTGATCGGCATGATGATCACCGCGGGGTTCTCTTTGGTCACCGCGAAGCTGCTCATCATTCTCCTGATCCTGCTTTACACCGGCCCCGTGGCAACCCACGCGCTCGCCCGCGCCGCGCGCTACGCCAAGGTGGAGCCGGTGCTCCACAAAGGCGAGGAGGGATCGTCATCGAAGCTCTGATCAACATGATTCTGCTCACCTTGATGGCGATCGTCACCATCGGCGTGATCAGATTGCGCAACCTGTTCGGCGTTGTGGTGCTGAGCGGCATTTACAGTTTTCTGATGGCCAGTGTCCTGATTGTGCTCGACGCGGTGGACGTCGCCATGACCGAGGCATCGGTTGGCGCCGGCATCTCGACCGTGCTGATGTTGAGTGTGCTTTATCTGACAAAGAGCCGTGAATCGGTACCCGCCAGTACGCCCGTCTTTCCGATTATCCTTGCCGCCGTGACGGCTGCGATGCTGCTTTTCGGCACCGGCGACCTGCCGCCGTTCGGCGAAGCGGCAACCGCGGTGCATGAACATGTGGCGCCGAGATATCTTGAGCAGTCGATGGCCGAGACAGGTGTTCCAAATGTGGTGACCTCGGTGCTGGCAAGCTACCGGGGCTACGATACCCTGGGCGAGACCACGGTTATCTTCACCGCCGGCATTGCCGTGCTCATGTTGCTGCGCGGCCGCCGGAAAAACCCCAAGCCCGGCAAGAAGGCGTGAGGCGGAGCCCATGAAGCTCGACCTCATCCTTCGCGTCGCGACCAAGCTGCTGGTGCCGTTCATTCTTCTGTTCGCGCTCTATGTGCAGTTTCATGGCGACTACGGACCGGGCGGCGGGTTCCAGGCTGGCGTCATAGCCGCGGCCATGGTCATTCTTTACGCCATCACCTATGGGCTGGAGCCGGCCAAGCGCGCCGTGCCGCCGGCGGTGGCCCAGGCCATGATACCGCTCGGGGTTCTGATCTTCGCCGGCACCGGTGTCGCCACCATGCTTCTGGGCGACAATTACCTCGCCTATAACGCGCTTGACCATCACAACCCGGTGCACGGCCAGCATCTCGGCATCCTCATTGTTGAATTCGGGGTCCTGGTGACCGTCGCCGGCACCATGGTCGCGGTTTTCTACACATTCGCCGGGCGGGGGCGCTGATGGCTCTCATTGAAAACATCATCCAGCACTACAATCACTGGATCACCATTTTCCTGATGGTGTCCGGCCTCTACATCGTTGTCAGCCGTGGCAACATGGTCAAGAAGCTGGTCGGCCTGTCGCTGTTCCAGACGTCGGTCTACCTGATCTACATCACGCCGGGAAAGATCCTTGGCGGAACGCCGCCAATCCTCGACGAGGCCTTCACCGTCTACTCAAACCCGTTGCCGCATGTGCTGATCCTCACAGCCATCGTGGTCGGCGTCGCCACCCTTGCGCTTGGGCTGGAGCTGGTGGTCAGCATCAACGAAGCCTACGGCA
>JAJFHL010000285.1 GCA_021775615.1 Hyphomicrobiales bacterium | reverse complement strand
GGGGAACTGATCGGGCTGCACCAGATTGCGGGCCCGCATCTCCTTCGGGTCGCGGCCGAGTTTTGCCGCCGCCATGTCGATGAGCCGTTCCATCACGAACACGGAGATCGGCCGCCCGACACCGCGATAGGGACCCATCGGCGCCTTTGACGTCGCCACCGCGCGCACGCGGGCGCTGTAATTCTCAAGTCGGTAGGGACCGGGCAGAAACGAGACCACCTGAACCGGTTCGAGCACTGCGGTCCAGGGATAGATCGAATAGGCCCCGACATCGCCGATCACATCGGCGGTGAGCGCCAGCAGGCTGCCGTCCTCGTCGAGGCCCAGTTCCGCATCGACGATCTCGTCGAAGGACTGGCTGGTAGAAATCAGGTCTTCGCGGCGGTCGGCGAGCCATTTGACCGCCCGCCCGAGGCGACGCGAAAGAATGCAGACCAGAAGTTCTTCCGGGTAAAGTGAGGCCTTGGAGCCGAACCCGCCGCCGACGTCCGGCGCGATCACCCGCAAGCGGTGGCCGGGGATGTCGAGTGCGTCGACCAGCGCATCGCGGATGATGCCGGGCACCTGGGTCGAGGAATAGAGGGTCAGGGCGCGCTTGCCTTCGCTGTAGTCGGCGAGATAGACGCGGTTCTCCAGCGGCACCGGTGTTTTGCGGTGAAACCTGAACCGCCCGCCGACACGGATGGCCGCGCCCGCCATCGCTCCTTCCGCATCGCCCCTGGCGAAGGCCCGTTCGGCGATCAGATTGGTGCCGAAATCATCATGGAGCAGTTCCGAGCCGGGATCGAGTGCCGATTCGGGGCTGGTCACATCGCCAAGAGGTTCATAGTCGACGAAGACCTGCTGAGCGGCATCTTCGGCGAGATATCGGTTCTCCGCCACAACGGCCGCGACCGGCTCGCCCACATAACGCACCTTGCCGCGGGCGAGGGGGATCATCTCGGTGGCGTGATAATTCTTCATCCGCGAGGTCGAACGGATTGGCTGGTAGAGGCTGTCCACATCCGCCGCCGTGAAAACGCCGATGACGCCCGGCATGGCCGCCGCCGCGCCGGCGTCGATGGCATTCAGGCGGGCATGGGGATAATCGGATCTGACGAAAGCCACATGCAGCATGCCGGGCAGGCGGTGGTCGTCCACATAGGAGCCCAGGCCGGTGAGGAGGCGTGGATCTTCGACCCGCTGCACCCGCGCGCCGACGTTCTTCGGGCGCAGCACATCCGCCCCACTGTCGGTCATGGAACCGTCAGTCATAGAAGTCCTGGCCCTTCTTGAGAGTGGCCCATTGCGCCGCGTCATGGCCGCAGAAAACCTCCGCGCCACCCTTCACGATGCGCCGGATTTCGGCCAGCGAGGTGACGAACAGGTCCGCATTCCAGTTGTTCTTGGGCGAAAAGTCGGTCTCAAGGCTGTCGCGCACGCTGAGCGCGTCGGCGGCGAGCAGGAACGATCCGGACCGGTCGAGATTGGCGAGCAGCCCCATGGTGCCGGGCGTATGGCCGGGCAGCGGCATGGCGACCAACCGCTCGTCGCCGAAAATGTCCTTCTCCGCACCCACCGTCTCAAGCGGCATCGGGTGATCCCAGTCGGCGCGAAAGTAGCCCTGGCCCTCCATCTCCGGGTCCTGCACCGTGGCAAGCTCCTTCTCGTGCACGAAGAAGGTCGCGTTCTGGAAGAACTCGTTGCAGCCGCAATGGTCGCAATGGAGGTGCGAGTTGACCACCACGTCGATATCGTCGGGCGTGAGGCCCACCGTCGCCAGTTCGGCGATGACATTCTCGCCGGGCCTGAGGATCGGCGTCATGAACTTGACCAGCCCGCCCCAGCGTGCCTCGCCGTCGGTTTCGACCGAGGGATGGCAGCCGGTGTCGAACAGCACATTGCCTTGGGCATGGCGCATCAGAAAACACGAGACCGGAAGCTCGGCGAGGTCTTCGCGGGCAGCGTCGGGATAGAAGAAGCTCTTGCGCATGCGGATGCGCCCGCCGGAAAGTGCGTGCATTTTCATGAGGAAGCCTCGTGGCGTTCATTGTCCCGTTCAGTGACGGCCGCGCGCATGGCGCGAACGATATTTTCATAACCGGTGCAGCGGCAGATATTGCCGGAAAGCCCCTCGCGAATCTCGTCGTCGGTGGCAAGCGGGTATTTTTCAAGCAGATCCGTGCAGGTGACCAGCATGCCAGGTGTGCAGAAGCCGCACTGGAGCGCGTGATGTTCGCGGAACTTCTGCTGCAGCGGGCTCAATTCGTCCATGCCGCCGAAACTTTCCACCGTTTCGATCTCGGCGCCGTCGGCCTGGACCGCAAAGCACAGGCACGAGCGCACACTGCCGCCGTCCATGAGAACGGTGCACGCGCCACACACGCCGTGTTCGCATCCAACATGCGTACCGGTAAGGTTCAGGTTCTCACGCAGGAAGTCGGCAAGGAGCAGCCGGGGTTCGACCGAGGCCTCACGGACCGCGCCGTTGACCGTGAGCTTGATTTCATGCCGCGCACTCACGGTCTTTCTCCCTTTGCCCTTTGCCAGGCAGCCTGCAGGACCCGCCGCGTCAGGGCCTTCGCCAGATGCCGCCGGTAGTCGGCCGAAGCGTGCAGGTCGCTCATCGGATCGATGGCGTCGTCCACCGCCGCCACCGCCTGATCCATGGCGGTCTCGTCGAACATGGAGCCCGAGAGAGACGTCTCCGCCGCGTCGATGCGCAGCGGCACCTCACCAACCCCCATCAGGGCAAGTCGAACCTCACCCGCCGCCGCGCCATCGAAGCTCACGGTGGCCGCCGTGGCCGCCATGGCAAAGTCCCCTGAGCGCTGGGCGACTTCTTCAAAGCCCCAGCCGGAGCCCGCGGGCAAGGCGGGGATGCGAATTTCGGTGACCAGTTCATCATCGCCGAGCGCGGTCGCGAGCGCGCCCTCGAAGAAGTCGCGTGCTGCCATCTCGCGGGCACCGTTTTCGCCGGTAAGCACCAGTGTTGCATCCAGCAGCACCGCCATCATCGGCAGTTCCGCGGCCGGGTCGCCATGCGACAGGGAGCCGCCAATGGTGCCACGGTTACGGATTGCCAGATGCGCCACATGGCGCATGGCCTCGGAGAGCACCGGAAAGCGCGCCTGCACAAGCTCGGAGGTTTCCAGCGCATGATGGCGGGTGAGGGCGCCGACACGAAGTCCGTTGCCGTCGGGCTCAATGAAGTCGAGGCCCGGCACCTTGTTGATGTCGACCAGCAGGGCGGGTTCGAGCAAACGGAAGTTGAGCATCGGCACCAGGGACTGCCCACCGGCAATCACCTTGGCCTCGCCGTCACCGGCGGCAAGCGCGGCCACCGCCTCTTCAACGCTCGTCGCGGCGAGATACTCAAAGGCAGGCGGTTTCATAAATCCCCATAGGCACCCTAAGCCCGATCCCCGTCACCCCCAGGTGGAACCAGCTTACCAAGCCCCACAAAAAACAAAAGGCGGTCAAAGACCGCCTTTTGCGTGTGGGTAGTATTGTTCTGGGCTGATCAGGTGTTACGAACACCCGCTCGTCGAGCCGCAGCTGTCGCACTTGAGACAGGTGCCGTTGCGCACCATGGTGAAGTTGCCGCATTCGCCGCAGGCCTCGCCTTCGTAGCCCTTCATGCGGGCTTCGGCGGCGAGTGCTG
>JAJFHL010000284.1 GCA_021775615.1 Hyphomicrobiales bacterium | reverse complement strand
AGGGAACTGCGCGACATCGTGCTCAGGCAATCGGGTATGGACTTCATGAAGGCGAATGAGCGCCAGTTCGACGACCATCCATTGCGTCAGGCCCGGGACGCCGCCTGCGGCCTGCCGGCCGACGGCATCTCCACCAAGGTGGACAAGGGCAGCACCGGAAGTGGTGCCGAGCTGTCTGAGGCGATGATTGACTTGCTGGATACTCGGTGGAGAGAGACAGTCGGCAAGGCGACCGGGGCACGGTCCTATGCGGAGCTGCGGGTACAGTGGCGCGAGGAGCGGAATCAGGACTGACTGTCCGAAAACCCGATCGCGGCCCCCAGACGGCAGCACACTGACGCGAATCATCTCACTTGTTTGTCTTCGCCCGACTTGATCGGGCGACCCAGTATCCGCCGTGCTCTCAGCACTTGGCACAGTCAAACACCATTTGGAGTTCAAATGGTTACTGGATTGCCCGATCAAGTCGGGCAAAGACACTTAAGGGGTTTGGGCAGCCTCAGCACAATTGAGACGCCGACACAGGCTCCCGCCTCACGCCGCCGATATCTGCTCCGCCTTCTTCACCAGCACCTCTGCCTGCCGGATCGAGGCGTAGTCGATCAGCCGGCCATCGAGCGAGACCGCGCCCTTGCCCTCTTTCGCCGCCTCGTCCATCGCCACCAGAATGCGCTGTGCCCGGCCCACTTCGTCGGCGCTCGGGCTCATCACCTCGTTGGCGAGATCGATCTGCGAGGGGTGGATAGCCCACTTGCCCTCACAGCCCAGCACCGCGGCACGCTTCGCCGCCGCCCGGTAACCATCGGGGTCGGAAAAATCGCCGAACGGACCGTCCACCGGTCGCAGTCCATTGGCCCTGGCCGCCACCACCATGCGCGCCAGCGCATAGTGCCACATGTCGCCCCAGTGGACCTCGCGGGCGCCATCGTCGCCGGCATCGGTCAGCACCGCATAGTCCGGGTTGACACCGCCGATGACCGTGGTGCGCGCCCGGGTCGAGGCGGCATAGTCGGCGACACCGAAATGCAGCGACTCGTTGCGGCGGCTCGCAGCAGCGATCTCCGACACGTTCTGCATGCCCAGCGCGGTCTCGATAATATGCTCGAAACCGATGCGCTTTTTATAGCCCTTTGCATCTTCGATCTGGGTCACCAGCATGTCCACCGCATAGACGTCAGCGGCGGTCCCAACCTTCGGGATCATGATCAGGTCGAGACGCTCTCCGGCCTGCTCGACGATGTCGACAACGTCGCGATACATGTAGTGCGTATCGAGCCCGTTGATCCGGATCGACATGGTTTTGGCACCCCAGTCGATGTCGTTGAGGCCGGCGATGATGTTTTTGCGGGCGTCCGCCTTGTCATCCGGCGCGACCGCGTCCTCAAGGTCGAGAAAGATGACATCGGCACCGGATTTCGCCGCTTTTTCAAACATTTGCGGCTGGCTTCCGGGGACCGCAAGCTCGCTTCTGTTAAGCCGCGCAGGTGCCTGTTCGATGGTGTGAAAACTCATGGCCGCTGTGTCCTTCGGTTCGACATTGGGAATTGCGGCGGCGACAGAAAGGGCGAAACGGTGCGTTTGTCAAGCGTGGAAAAATCCAGTGCGCCAAACACATCAATCCGTAGGCGGAGTATTTTCCATCATACCGTCCTCGTCGAACCGCGGGCCCGAAACGGTCGAATAGTAGAACGCGATGGCCTGGGCCCGGTTGGTGACGGAGAGCTTGTCGAAGAGATTGCGCAGGTGGAATTTGACCGTGTTGATCGAGATGCCGAGATCGACCGCAAGCTCCTTGTTGGTGCGCCCCTGGGCGAGTGACGTGAGCAGCACCCGCTCACGTCGGGTGAGCACGCTCATCGGGTCGCGGCGCAGTTGCCGCACATCGAGGAACGGAAACACCATGCGCCCGCCGGCAACCTCGGCGATGATGTCGAGGAGTCGCTCGGGCGGTTCGCTGCGCGAACAGAACCCCGCCGCCCCAGCCGCCATGGCCCGGCTCGGGATGTCGGCCCCGTCGCCATGCGAATAGACCACCACCCTTGGTGAGACCTCCTGAGCGCGCAACACATCGATCAGGCGTTCGGCGCCGAGTTTCGGCAGTGTCCAGTCGATGACACCGACCACGACCGGCACCCGCAGTACGACCTCGAGAAAACCTTCCGCCGTGCTGGCGGTGGCGACCAGGGAAAACCGCGGATCGCGTTCGATGAACTCCGACATGGCCGACAGCATCAAGGGATTGCTGTCTCCCAGCGCCAGTTCGATCGGTGCCGCCGGTTTCCTGCTTTGATCGGCGCGTTCGATGGACATCGGGCAAAACCTACACTTTCAGATAGTGTCTTAGCAGAGTATTCGGTCGAATACTAACTGAAAGGATAGGAAATTACCCGGGTATTTGGCTATTCAAAAGCAGGTGTTACGGGTGTTGTGGGGCATCGCGTAACGGTTTCATATGGCCGGCAGTGCTTTTGCGCCTGCAGCAACCGGCCAAAGCGAAAACAAGAACGCCAATTGGAGAAAACCCCATGGACCCAGTGAAGGGCCTGTTTGTCCCCGGACCGACCAATGTCCCCGAAGCCGTGCGCAAAGCCATCGATGTTCCCATGGAGGATCACCGTGCGCCGGACATGGCCGAATTCACTTTGCCCCTGTTCGCCGACCTGAAGCAAATCTTCAAGACCGCGACCGGCCAGGTCTTCCTCTATCCCGCCTCCGGCACCGGCGGCTGGGAAGCCGCCATCACCAACACCCTCTCCCCCGGTGACACGGTCCTGGCCGCCCGCTTTGGCCAGTTCTCGCACCTGTGGATCGATCTCTGCCAGCGCCACGGGCTCAACGTCGATGTGGTCGATGTCGAGTGGGGCGAAGGGGTGCCGGTGGAAATTTTCGCCGAGCGGCTCGGCGCCGACAAGGACCGCAAGATCAAGGCGGTGCTGGTCTGCCAGAACGAAACCGCCACCGGCGTCCAGAGCGACGTGTCGGAAGTGCGCGCCGCCCTCGATGGCGCCGATCACCCGGCCCTGCTCTTTGTCGACGGGGTCAGCTCGATCGCCAGCATCGACTTCCGCATGGACGAATGGGGCGTCGATGTCGCCGTCTCGGGTTCGCAGAAAGGCTTCATGCTGCCGGCCGGCCTCGCCATTCTCTGCGTCAGCGAGAAGGCCATGCAGGCGTCGGAAGAAGGCGGTCTGCACCGTTGCTATTTCGATTTCAAGGACATGGCCGCAACCAACGCCACCGGCTATTTCCCCTACACACCGCCGATGACCCTGATCCGCGGTTTGCGGGTGTCCGTCGACCGGCTGCTGGCCGAAGGTCTGGAGAATGTCTTTGCCCGGCACCGCTATCTGGCCGGAGGCGTGCGCGCCAGCGTCCTGGCCTGGAGCCTCGATCTGTGCGCCAGAGACCCGAAGTGGTACTCCGACACGGTCAGCGCAATCTGCCTTCCCGACGGGTTCGATTCAGGTGACCTCCTGCGCCACGCCTACCGCCGCTACGGCATTTCCCTCGGCGCGGGCCTCTCCAAAGTCGCCGGCCGCGTCTTCCGCATCGGCCATCTTGGCGACCTCAACGAGATCATGGTGCTCTCTGCGCTCGCCGGCGCCGAAATGGCCATGCGGGATCTCGCCGTTCCGATCCAGCCGGGTGCCGGCGTCGCTGCCGCGGAAGAGCATTTCCGCAACTTCGCACCCGCCGCCATCGCATGTACACCGCAACTGGTCGCCGCCGAATAGTAATCGCGTTCTCAAAGCCGAAAGGGCTTGGCCATGGACATTCACGAGTATCAGGCAAAGGAAATTCTCGCCGGCTTCGGCGTACCGACACCGCGCGGCGGTCTCGCCTACTCTCCCGAGCAGGCGGCCTACCGCGCCCGCGAAATCGGCGGTGACAAATGGGTCGTCAAGGCCCAGGTCCACACCGGCGGGCGCGGCAAGGCGGGCGGCATCATTGTCTGCGAGAACGAACACGAAGTGCTCGAAGCCGCCAACACCCTGTTCGGCAGAAAGCTGGTGACCCATCAGACCGGGCCGGCCGGCAAGACCGTCTACCGTCTCTATGTCGAAGGCGCCGTCGCCATCGCCAAGGAATACTATCTCGGCTTCGTGCTCGACCGGAAATCAGAGCGTGTCATGGTCGTGGCTTCGGCCGCCGGCGGCATGGAGATCGAGGAAATCGCCGCCTCGAAGCCCGAGACCATCGTCCGTTCGGTGGTCGAGCCGGCGGTCGGCATGCAGGCCTTCCAGGCCCGCGAGATCGCCTTCGGCCTCGGCATCGCCCCGGCCCAGATACAACAGGTGGTCGAAACCATCATCGCCAGCTACAAGGCCTTCGGCGAGCTCGACGCCACCATGGTCGAGATCAACCCGCTTGCGGTCACCGAAGACGGCTCGATCCTGGCCCTCGACGCCAAGATGACCTTCGACGACAACGCGCTCTACCGCCGGCCCGACATTTCCGAACTGCGCGACAAGTCCCAGGAAGACCCCAGAGAAACCCGCGCCGCTGACCGCGGCCTCAGCTATGTCGGTCTCGACGGCCAGATTGGCTGCATCGTCAACGGCGCGGGGTTGGCCATGGCCACCATGGACATGATCAAGCTGGCCGGCGGCGAGCCCGCCAACTTCCTCGACATCGGCGGCGGCGCCACGCCTGAGCGCGTCGCCAAGGCGTTTCGCCTCGTCTTGTCGGACGAGAATGTCCAGGCCATCCTGGTCAACATCTTCGCCGGCATCAACCGCTGCGACTGGGTCGCCGAAGGCATCGTCCAGGCGCTTGAGGACACCCCGGTCGACGTGCCGCTGGTGGTCCGCCTCGCCGGCACCAATGTCGAGGAAGGTCGCAAGATCCTGACCCGCTCGGGCCTGCCCATCATCCGTGCGGCCACCCTTGCGGAGGCCGCCGAACGCGCGGTCGCCGCCTGGCAGAATTCACAGAAGCACAACGTCAAGATCGTGGTGGCATCATGAGCATCCTTATCGACCGCACGACGCCGGTTCTTGTCCAGGGCATTTCCGGCAAGATCGGATCCTTTCACACCAAAGAGATGCGCGCCTACGGCACCAATGTGGTCGGCGGCGTAGTGCCCGGACGCGGCGGCGAAACCGTCGAGGGCGTGCCCGTGTTCGACACGGTCAAGGAGGCAGCCAGGCTGACCGGCGCCACCACATCCGTTGTCTTCGTGCCGCCGCCCTTCGCCGCCGACGCCATCATGGAAGCGGCCGATGCCGGCCTGAAGACCTGCATCACCATTACCGACGGCATCCCGGCGCACGACATGATCCGGGTGAAGCGCTACATGCGCCGCTACCGCTCCGAGGCCCGTATGCGCCTGATCGGCCCCAACTGCGCCGGCATCATCTCGCCCGGCCAGGCTCTCGTCGGCATCATGCCCGATCACATCTACCTGCCCGGCTCGGTCGGCGTCGTCGGCCGCTCCGGCACGCTCGGCTATGAAGCCGCCTCGCAGATGAAGGAGCTCGGCATCGGCATCTCGACAAGCGTCGGCATCGGCGGCGATCCGATCAACGGTTCGTCCTTCACTGACATCCTGGCCCTCTTCGAAGAAGATCCCGACACCTCGGCCGTCGTCATGATCGGCGAGATCGGCGGGCCCCAGGAAGCCGAAGCCGCAGAATTCGTGCGCACCTCCATGACCAAGCCGGTGGTCGCCTATGTGGCGGGCCTGAGTGCCCCCAAGGGCCGCACCATGGGCCATGCCGGCGCCATCATCTCGGCCTTCGGCGAAAGCGCCAGCGAAAAGGTCGAGATCCTGCGCGAGGTGGGCGTCACCATCGCCGCCACCCCGTCCGCGATCGGCGAGACCATCGCCGGCGTCATCGAACAAGCCGCCTGAGGAAACACCCCAAATGAGCAACATGAGCAAACCCAAAGTCGTCGTCACCCGCCGCTGGCCTGCTGCCGTTGAGGCAGCCCTGGCGGAACGCTTCGATGTCACGTTCAACACCGGAGACCGGCCGTTGACGCCCTATGAGCTGCGCGATGCCATTCTCAATGCCGACGCGGTGCTCCCCACCGCCACCGACCGGATCGATGCGAGCATCCTCGACATGGGCGCCGCGCGCACCCGGATCCTCGCCAATTACGGCATCGGCACCGACCACATCGATGTCACCGCCGCGAAGGGACTCGACATCACCGTGACCCACACGCCGGATGTCCTGAGCGAATGTACCGCCGACCTCACCTTCATGCTGATGCTGATGGCGGCGCGGCGGGCGAACGAAGGCGAAGACGAACTGCGCGCTGCCGAATGGCAGGGCTGGCATCCGACCCACATGCTGGGCACCAAGGTCTCCGGCAAGCGCCTCGGGCTGGTCGGCTTCGGCAGGGTTGGCCAGGCGGTTGCGAGACGCGCACACTGGGGCTTCGGCATGGATGTCGTCGCCTATGATCCCGCCCCCATGGCGCCCGAGGCCTATTCCATCGCCGGCGTGCGCCGGGCGGCTTCGATCAACGAAGTGCTGCGCGATGCGGATTTCGTCTCGCTGCACTGCGCATCTGGCCCCCAGAACCAGCATCTGATCGACGCCCTTGCGCTCAACCAGATGAAACCGGACGCCTTTCTCATCAACACCGCCGGCGGCGGCCTGATCGAGGAACAGGCCCTGCTGCACGCCCTGTGGTTCGAGACCATTGCCGGCGTCGGCCTCGATGTCTTCGCCGGTGAGCCCAACATCATGCCGGAGTTGCGCCAGTGCA
>JAJFHL010000283.1 GCA_021775615.1 Hyphomicrobiales bacterium | reverse complement strand
TTGGGTTGGCGGCGCCGGGGTTTGCTTTCGAAGCCCATCAGCGCCGCATCTCGAAAGCTCAGTCGTGTCCAAATCGGAGAAAGTTCGAGGCCGGAAACAATTGAAACAATTCACATTCAGCATCGAAAAAGGGGCGCCCGGTTTCGGACGCCCCTTGGTGGGCCTTGCTGGGTGGGTTGCGGTTACCGGACCTTTTTGAACATGTTGAGCACGGGTGTGCCTGTCTGCTGTTTGTTCTTGCGGCCGATTTTGCGCTGACGCTTGTTCGGCTTGGCCCGCTTCTGCACCTTGCTTGTCGCAAGCTTCATGCAGCGGTAGGTGTGCTTGGCGATTTTTCGCTTCTTGTAGCCGCGCTTGCAGTAGCATTTGTTGAGCTTCACCTTGCCGCCGATGCACTTGAGTCTCGGCGTCTGGAGGTCAACAACCGGCCGGGCAGGTTTGGTCGGCTTGACCGGGCGCACCACGATCTGCGGCTTGTTGGGCTTCGGCTTGGCCTGGTCTGGATTCGGCAGTGTCGGGTGGGTCACTTCTCCCGGACGGTCGTTGCCCACTGACGAGCACTTGATGGCCACCGTCTTCCAGCCGTCCGACAGCTTGTGGCCGTGCACGACGATGTAGTACTTGCGGGTCTCCGATTTCTTAATCCAGGCGGACTTGAGCACGAAGTGCTGATAACCTGTGCCGGGCTTGGAGACCGGGACCATGTGCTCGGATATGACACCGTCATCGCGGTACAGGTAGACCTTGACCTTGCTCTTACGGTTGCCTTCGAGTCTCACCCGCACGACACGTTGCTTCGGGCACTTGTTTTTGTAGAGCGAGCTGCTGCTGGTGGCATAGGCCTGGAAGCTCAGTTTGGATATCTTCAGCGGCTTCTTCTCGCGCTGCGGGTCCTTGAAGGCCTTGCAGGTCACGTGCACCAGCGAATGGCCGCGTGCTTCCTTGAAGAACTGTGAGCCGTTCTTTCTATTGAAATAGGCGAGGGCCTGCAGCGGCACTTTGAAAAAGAAGGTTTGGTCCTTGCGGATGTCGCCGCCATTTTTGAGCCGACTGTTACAGCCATAGAGCAGGTTGCTCCGGGTGATGTCGTTGAAATGGTCCGTCGAACCCGAGGCGGTCTGGTTAAAGACAACCGGGTTCCCCCAGTCTCCGTCAGGATAGACGGTGGTCGGCGTGATATCCGCCCCGTCCTGGTAGACACGGCGAGTCACGAATTCGTAATCATTGGAGTTGTGTCCGATGAACAACGAATGTGGCAGCTTCAGTTCGGTCGTCTTGATCTTCGACCAAGACACGCCGTCGGTCGATTCCACTATGATGGGCCCCTGTCCGAAGCCCATATTGGGTTGATCGAACTTGACCGTGAGGGCATGCGCTGCGGCACTTGATACGGCCAGCATTGCGCCGGCCGCGAGGGCTTTTCTTGCCAGTCCAAACATGTTTCATCTCCTGTCTGCATATCTGCGTGCGGGCGCTCGCGCCGCTGGACGGTCACACGCGCTGCACTGTTGGCCATGGGACGCGGCGGCCGGGAGACAGGTTCGAAGCAGAAACAATTGAAACACGCGGCGGCTCGGCACGAAAAAGGGCGCCCCGACGGAGCGCCCTTCAAACCGAACGATCAGTTGTAGTGCCGGCGATAGTCAGGTGCGCTGATTGCGCAGCGGAAACTCGCCGCGCTGGAGGCGGTCAAGATTGTCCAGAAGAATGTCGAAGAGGTTCTCTTCGTAAAGCGCGGTTTCGCCGCCGGTATGGGGCGTGATGATCACGTTTTCCATATCCCACAGCGGCGAGGTCTCAGGCAGGGGTTCGACGGCTACGGTATCCAGCCCGGCGCCGGCGATCCGGCCGCTCTCGAGCGCCGCGATCAGTGCCGCTTCGTCGACACAACCGCCGCGCGCCACGTTGATGAGACGGCAGCGCGCCGGCATCGCCGCGAGCGCTTCCGCCCCGACCAGACCACGTGTTTCATCGGTAAGCGGGCAGGCGAGAACGACAAAGTCGGCCTGCGGCAGGGCGTCGAGAAAGGCTTCCGGCGGGCGCACTTCGTCCGCACTGCCGTCATGGGCCGCAACATCGCGCTTGATGCCGATGACACGCATGCCGAAGGCGCGCGCCAGCCGGGCGATGCGTGCGCCGATATCTCCCAGGCCGTAGATCACCAGGGTCTTGCCGCCCAGTTCCTCTTCGCGCAGGGCGATCTCGCCCTTCATGCCGCGCCAGCGGCGTTTGTGCTGGTCGTCGCGTCCGAGGTGGAGGTGCCGGGTGAAGGACAGCACCAGGGACATGGCGTGTTCGCTGACCGCGTTCTTGTTGACGCCGGAGCCGTTGGCGAGGTGGATCCCGCGGGCACGCAGATCGTCGAGATCGAACTGCTCATAGCCCACCGAGAGCACCTGGATGAAACGAAGCCTGCTGGCGCGCGCGGCAAGTTCGGGACGCCAGAAGCCCGACACCACCAGCACGTCCGCCTCATGGGCGCGTTCAAGCGTGTCTTCGGGGGTCCAGGTCTGGAAGTGTGCGATGCCGGCGTCGCGCGCTGCAAAATTCTCGGCAAAGGCATAGGCGACGTGGGCGAACTGGATCGTGAGGTCGCGCTTTGCCGGGAATGCTCGTTCGGTCATGCTGGGTTCTTTCTCTGGGTCGGCGAAAAGTGTGGCGTTGCGTTCTATCAGGGCATATGAGGGACATTGCGGGAAGGGGTTGTTTAGCCTGCCCAACGCCGGTTCTCAATTGGAGGTGTATGTATGCCAGCCGCTCCCAACATCGTCTTGATCATGGCAGACCAGTTGAGCCCGCTTTTCATGGGCACCTACGGCCATCCCCTGGTCAGGACGCCGGCCATCGACGCGCTCGCCGAACGCGGCGTCACCTTCGACAGCGCCTATACGAATTCGCCGCTTTGTGCCCCGGCGAGGTTTTCCTTCATGGCGGGCCAGCTGATCACGCGCATCGCGGCGTACGACAATGCCTCCGAGTTCCCGAGCTCGGTCCCCACATTCGCTCACTATCTTCGCATGATGGGCTATCACACGTCGCTGTGCGGAAAAATGCACTTTGTCGGTCCCGACCAGTTGCATGGATTCAACCAGCGCCTGACCACCGACATCTACCCCGCCGATTTCGCCTGGACACCGGACTGGGAAATGCCGGACGAGCGCATCGACGCCTTCTATCACAACATGTCGAGCGTCCAGGAAGCCGGTGTCGCGGCAACCACCAACCAGATCGACTATGACGAAGAAGTCGGCTGGTCGGCGCGGCGCAAGATCTTCGACTATGCGCGCCACCCAGATCAGCATCCGTTCTGCATGGTGGTGTCGTTCATTCACCCGCACGACCCTTACATCGCGCTGCGCGAGTGGTGGGATCTCTACGACCATGATGCGGTCGACATGCCCGCGGTCCCGGCACTGTCGCTGGACGATCAGGACGCCCACAGCCGCCGGCTGATGACCGGCATCGACCTGCCCAATTCACCGGTGACCGAAGACCAGGTGCGCAACGCGCGCCATGCCTACTATGCCAATGTCAGCTATTTCGACAACTGGGTGGGGCGCATCACCAAGACCCTCAAGGAGGCCCGGTTCGACGACAACACCATCATCATCGTCACCTCCGATCACGGCGACATGCTGGGCGAGCGCGGTCTTTGGTACAAGATGAGCTTCTTCGAGCCATCCGTCCGGGTGCCGCTGGTGATCGCCGGGCAGGGGATTCCTCAGGCCAAGCGGATCTCCGGCAATGTCTCGCTGGCCGACATCCTGCCGACACTGGTGGGGCTGGCGGAGGCGGGCGGCGCAGGGCCCGCGCCGGCCTATGGCGAACCGGTCGGCGGACGCTCCCTGGTGCCGCTGATTGCAGGCGATGCGGACGGCGATGCCGACGAGGCGATCTCGGAATACGCCGCCGAATGCGCCTCGCACCCCTGCTTCATGATCAGGCGCGGCGACTTCAAGTACGTCCATTGCGATGTCGACCCGCCGCTCCTGTTCAACACGGCGGCAGATCCGCTGGAGCGCACCAATCTGGTTGATGATCCCGCGCACGGCGACCTGGCGGCCGCGTTCGCCGCGGAGGTTGCGGAGCGCTGGGACTCTGAAAAGATACGCCGTGATGTCATCGCCACGCAGAAGGGCAGGCGGGCCGTGTATCAGGCCATGAAGCGGGGCGAGCTGACGTCCTGGGATTACGCGCCGCCGCGCGATGCTTCGCAGGAATACATGCGCAGCCACTTGGACGTTACCGAGACAGATGTTCTCAGCCGCTTCCCGCCCTATGGCGAGCCGTAGGCCGTCCGGGTGGCTCTATTGTGCCGCCGCCTCCCTGGCGAGCTTGTCGAACAGCTTGTCGAGCTCATCCGCCAGCGCCTTTAGCTCCGTACCGCCTTGTTCCATGTAAGGCGAAAACACGTGTGTCGGTGTCTTATAGGAGAGGGTCGCCGTGCCGTCTTCGTTTTCGGTCAGGTACAGCCGGATAGGCGCCTCGATGCCGGCGGCGATGCTTGCATCGAGCATCCGAACCGCGAACCGCGGATGATAGAGCCCGACCACCATGTTGCCGCGGATCGTCTTGTCGAGCACTTTTTTGGCGCCGACGGTGGCGGATGCCCGTGTCACCACGCCCATTTTGTTGGCTTTGGCGGCCTGGTCGACCCGTGCGATGAGATCTTGATAGCTGTGCGGTGTCGGCAGGACGACCCATCCGTCGCGGCCATCGAGGTCGGCCCGTCCCGGTCCCGCGGACAAGACAACCAGAAACGCAAACACGGTGGCGGAACGGAGCAGTCGGTGAATTGTGGCGGTCATGTAACATCTCTCACTTTGGAACCAGCGTCTCCGGCAAATCATGCAATCGTGACAGGGTGATGTCACGCTCCTGGTGTCGGGAAGTGATGCAGTCGGCCCCGGTTAGAGATGGTTGCCCAATTGCTGTTCACACTATAGTTAGGTCGGGAGGGCGGCGAACAGATGTAAATGCGGAAAGAACATTGCGATGCGTTGGAAAAGAGGCCGGAAAAGTACCAATGTTGAAGACCGCCGGTCGACCCGCGGCCGTGTCCGAAGGCCATCTGTAAAAGGGGCCGGCGGGCTTGGTATCGGCGGGATGATCGTCGTCGTCGTGGCGGCATGGTTCCTCGGCATCGATCCCAGCGTAGTCCTGCAGGGTGTGACGGATCAGACATCGACTTCGCAGCAGACCACGACTGAGCGCACGAGTACGCCGGCAAACGACGAGATGAAGAGTTTCGTCGCAACCATTCTGGGGTTCACCGAAGACACTTGGACCCCGATCTTCAAGGAGATGGACCGCACCTATCAGCCGCCCAAGCTGGTTCTCTTTACAGACCGCGTATCGTCCGCCTGTGGTCTTGGTCAGGCGGCCATGGGACCGTTCTACTGTCCGGGTGATCAGAAGGTGTATATCGACCTCAGTTTCTTCGCCGAAATGAAGAGCCGGCTCGGTGCGCCTGGCGATTTCGCCCAGGCCTACGTGGTCGCCCATGAGGTCGGGCACCATGTGCAGACGCTGCTCGGGATCTCGCAAAAGGTGACGGCGGCGCGCCAGCAGTCGAGCCAGACGCAGTCCAACCAGCTTTCGGTGCGGCTGGAACTCCAGGCCGATTGCTTCTCCGGCGTATGGGCGCGCCATGCCAACGAGCGCAACAAGAAGGCGACCGGCAAGGCGCTTCTGGAAACCGGTGATCTTGAAGAAGGCCTCAATGCGGCCGAAGCCATCGGCGATGACCGTCTGCAACGCCAGTCGCAGGGCTACGTGGTCCCGGATTCATTCACTCATGGATCGTCGGCGCAGCGCGTGCGCTGGTTTTCGCAGGGCTACAAGGCCGGCGATATTCGCGAGTGCGATACCTTCGGAGCGTCCCAGCTCTGAGTGATTCATACGGTTTGAAAAAGGTGTACTCAGACGTACTGATGTGATTAGATCGGTCGTTGTGAGTATGTGATTGCAATCGCAAGAATAGTTCATTTGTATACGAATTAAATACTTTTTCCCGTCTAATGTACGGGCGGATTTTGTTGTGTCGGGGGCCGGACCATTGTCGTCGGCTTTTCAGTCTCCATAAGCGAGTGCGAGTGATGCCGTCACAGTCGGTGACGAGCTTCTGATATAGCCAGCCCTCCGGGGTGCATTGAAGCGGACAGAGGTCAATATGTCGGATCAACCGATGAAGACAACAGTCAACATTCTGCTGGCGGAGGACGATCCGGACGATGTCGAGTTCGTTCGCCGCGCCTTCGCAAAAGTGTGGTCGGACTGTCGGCTGCATGTGGTGGAAAACGGAGAGATGGCGCTGGAGTTCCTGCGTCAAAACGGGGAGTTCGCTGACGCCCCGACGCCTGACCTGATCCTTCTTGATCTTAACATGCCCCGAAAGAACGGCTATGAGGTGCTGCTCGAGACCAAGGAAGATGAGGCTCTGAGGCACATCCCCGTGGTGGTTCTGACCACCAGTTCCGACCGGGATTCGATCATGAAGGCTTACCAGCTGCACGCCAACTCCTTCATCACAAAGCCGGTCAGCGCCGAACAGCTTGAACGGATCGTGCAACTGGTCATCGAGTACTGGTTTTCAGCGGTCGGGCTCGCCAAGGAGGGTTGACGGGTCCATATTTTGGGCTGTGGCCGGGAAGCCACACCTTCAGAATTACTTGTCTTTACGTGAATTTAACTATTGTCTGACGCCACCAAAAACGCTTGTATCGTTCCACAAGAACAAAAGAGCACGGTAATCCCGGCGTATTTTCGGGGAAGGGTGGCCAAGAATGGGCTCAAAACACAATCTACTTTGCGGCGTGGCTCTGGCCGCGCTGTCGACGTCCAATGCATTTGCAGCCGATCTTGAAGATCCGGCGCCGGCCGGCAGTCTGCCTGCGGTATCAGGCATTAACGGCAAGCTGAGCGGCTCTGGCGGTTTCGCCGATGATGCAGGGCGCGGCGCGGCCGACGGATCGATCACGATTCCCATCGGTCACGACTTCGGCGCCCAGTTCGACGGCTCCCTCGGCAGCTTCGACGGCGATTTCACCGGCACCGCCATGGGCCACCTGTTCACCCGCGATCCGTCGAGCTACCTGTTCGGCGCCGGGGCGATGTATCAGGGGATCGGGTCCAATGACATCTTCCGCATTGGACCCGAGGTTGAGTTCTACCTCGGGCAATTCTCCATTGAAGGCTTTGGCGGCTTTGAAGATGCCGACAACGGCGGCAACGACTTCTTCTTCGTCGGCGACGTTGCATTCTATCCCGACGACAATCTTCGCATCTCGGCCGGCTACAGTCGTGCGCTCGGCATCGATGCAGCGCAATTCGGCCTGGAGTGGTTGCCCAACCTCGATTTCGGACTGCCCATGTCCGTCTTCGCGCAGGCTCAGGTGGGTGAGGGCAACTTCGAGTCGGCCTGGTTCGGCATCCGGTTTTACTTCTCTGACGATCCCGGCAAGAGCCTGATCCGCCGCCACCGCGAGGATGACCCGCAATTCAAGGGCCAGCAGCTCGAACGCGCAGGCGCTTCGGACAATTGCGTTCCGCTTGTTGATGCCATCATGGACGAGTCAGGGCTGGACAACTGTGGCAACCTGATTGAGGAAGAGGACAAGGACGAAAAGAAAGACAAATAGCAGACGGACGCAGTCGTTTTTGGGCAAGACGGCCCAGATTGGTCAGCCTACATTTGCCAAAGCTTCGCCGTGTTCTCCAAAGTCGCGCAGCACGCTGGCGAATTTGCCTCCCGATGTCGGCCCGAGAATCGCGTCGCGGATCACGCGCACGGCAAACTCCCCTTCGATAATCGATGAAATGTACGCTTCGGCCGCTTCGGCATCCAGTGGGTCGCCACCCGGCCCTGCGGACACTCGAAACTCCGCCTGGCCGGTTCCGGTCTGCACCAGCTGCCAGCGGCGAAATCCGATGAACTGCCGAAGTTCGCTGCTTGATGGTTCAGGTCTGACATACCGTCCGTCGGGCAGCACGAAGTGATGATTGGAACGCCCCAGCACCTTTGAGAGGATTGGCGCCGGGCGGCCGCACGCGCAACTGCCACCCACTGTCGCGTAGTCTTCCGACTGGTAGCGGACCAGTGGCATGGCGTAGTTGTAAAGCGGTGTCGCGGTGATGCGGCCGGTCTCGCCGGGGCGGCAGGGTTTGCCTTTTTGGTCCAGAATCTCAAGAACGGTAAGTTCGGGCTGCATGTGATAACCGCCGTGCTCCGGGCATTGCGTTGCGATCACCCCGCACTCCGCGGTGGAGAACACGTCGATCAATTCGCAGCCCAGGTGCTCGCGGCATTCGCGCCGCGTATCCTGCGAGACATACTCGCCGACCGTCAGCAATGCCAGAATGGCAGGCCGCTTTTCCGGGTGCCTGGCAACGAAGGCCGCCAGCGCCATTGCGTTTGCCGGTGAGGTGTTCAGATAAGTCGGTCCCATTTCGCACAGACGCTCGATTTGCCGTGCGAGCGGAGTGTGCACCGACATGCGGACGCGCTCGCCACGCTGCTCCGGGTCCATCCAGTCGGGCCCCCATTTCGGCGGCGCCGTCGCCGTGTCCGACGGGCGCCTCGCGCGACCGGCAAGCGCTCTGATCAACACCAGAGGCCGCGCCCAGTCCAGATCGAAAGTGCGCGCATGCCGGAATGATGCGCATGCAATCGCGGTGTCGTGCAGCCGGGTCTTTTTCAGAACCAGAGGCCGGCCGTGCGACGCCGACGTACTTGCCGTCAAAACCTCGCCGTGGCTTTTGGGGACCTCTTCGGCGATCAGATCCTGATAGTTGCGTTCGACATCGGGGCGCGACATCGTCGGGACCGCAAGCCATCGCGACAGATTGATGTTGCCATTTCCATCGAGCAGGAAACCAAGACGGTCGCGGTGGTAGGGAACATGGCGGATCGCATGCTGAAGGATCTTTTTTACCGAGTTCTCCTGGAATTTCGCCAAGATATGCGGCTCCGTCCACTCGCAGCGCAACAGCGTGTTGTAAAAGCCCTCCGGCGAGCCGGAGTCTGCATGTTCGTCGTGGTCTGGAAGCTCGGGTTCAGACATTCGGTCCAACTGGCGCTGCACTTTCTTCGATCAGCACAACGACATATCAGGCTTCAGTTTGCGTTTGAAGAGCGACGCACCGCTCTATAGGTTTTCCGATGTCATGACCAACACAACTCATCATCCCTGAGGTCGCGGGCGCGCTTGCATGGATAAGGTCGTCATATTCGGGATTGAGCACATCTATGCTTCTGAGTTGGTGGAGTCCATCCGGCGACTGGAAGGCGAAGTGGTCGCAGGCGTTCTTGTCGGTGAACCGAAGTGGAGCATGACGGGTATCGGGTGTCTCCTGCAGTCCGAGGAGGTTGCCCCCAACCTGACGGAGCACAAAACCGTCGTTCCTCAAATCAATCCGGGCAGACGCAAGGAGCGGATCGCCCTGGCGCGTGAAATGGGGTTTGCCCGGTTCGGCAGCATTTTCGATCCTACCGCCATCCTGCCCTCCTCGATGATCTCCGGGCTGGGCAACTACATAAACGCGGGTGCGGTGATCGGCTCCTTCGTTCATCTGGAGGACCACGCCTTCGTAAATCGCGCCGCATCCATTGGCCATCACACCCGGATAGAGCAGTTTGGCACCGTCGGCCCGCAGGTTGCAGTTGCCTCGAGCTGTCTCATAGGCCGCGGTGCGTTCATCGGCACCGGTGCCACCATTGCTCCATCCCTGACCATTGGCTCCAACAGCGTCGTCGGTGCCGGAGCGGTGGTCATCAAGGATGTGCCGGACAACACCGTCGTGGTCGGCAACCCGGCCCGTGTGATCAAGGAAGAGATTGTCGGATACGGCGGCGTTTCGGTTTAGGCCATGAACTCATAAATGGCACGCATTCTGCGCTGACGGATTTGCGTCGCGAGCAGGCGCAAAGGTGCCGTAAACCTTCCGGTTTTCAAACCTTTGCAACGCCCGCGCGGCGCACATCCGACGCGCCCGCAGGGTTAGGCCAGGAGGGCCCGCCTGCAGGCAAACAATGCTCGATAAGGCGCAAAGCCTGATCTTGCGCTTGTTTCCCAGCATTCGACCCCTCCTGACCAAACAGAATGCGTGCCATTTATGAGTTCATGACCTAGAGCGGGATCAGGAAAAGTGGGCACCGGCTTTCCGTCCGATCCCGCTCTGGCCTATGGAGATCGATCACGTTTTGTCGACTTGTGTGCATCCACCTAAGTCGATCGTGATCTAGACCCTTTCATCTTTATACGGAAACGCTTTGACCGGATTTTCACGTCTGCTGACCAGGCACGGGTCCCGCCGTGGACTTGCCGTCCACAAGGGGGCCGTAACGCAGTCAGGAGGCGTGAAAATCGGGCCTTCGGTGGGCCAAACCAGCTCGCCGGCAGCGTTGTGGCGCTTGCCCGATGCACCACATCGCGCTTCGCACCGCGCCTTGCCGGACGAACCGGTTTGGCGCCATCAAACGATTCCGTATAAAGATGAAAGGGTCTAGTCGCGCACGTAGCCGGCCGCCTTGTCGACCAGGTTGGAGAGCGGCTCGCCGTTCAGATAGCGCTTCAGGTTGTCGAGAAACTGCTCCACCATCGCCTCGCGGTGGCCGATGAAATCTCCCGACACGTGCGGTGAAACGATCAGGTTCGGCGCCGACCAGATGGGATCGTCGTCGGGCAGGGGCTCTGTGGCGAAGACATCAAGGCCGGCTCCGGCGATGGTCCCCGCTTCGAGGGCCGCGACCAGCGCCGTCTCATCGACGGCGGTGCCGCGGCCGATATTGTAGAAGCGCGCGCTCGGCTTCATCTTCCCGAAGAACGCGGCATCGAAGTGGTTTTGCGTCTCCGGCGTGCTCGGCAGCACACCGATGACCCAGTCCGCCGCCGCGATCAGATGGCCCGCTTCAGCTTCCCCATGAACATCGCCGAAGACCGGAACGCCGCTGCGTGCGCTGCGCCCGATGCCAGACACTTCAATGCCAACGCCGCGCAGGACCAGGGCCACCTCGCGGCCGATGCTGCCGACCCCGAAGATCACCGCCTTGGTGTCGGCGATGCGTTCCGTCATGCGGTAGTACCAGGTTCGCTTCGCCTGGCTGTCGAACATCTGGTCGAAGCCCTTGGCGTGGGCCAGCATCAGCCCGAGCACATATTCGGCCATGGCGCGGTCGAAACAGCCGCGCGCATTGGTAAGCGCCACGTCGCTCGCGATCAGTTCGGGAAACAGCACCGCATCGACGCCGGCGCCGCACCAGTGGATCCATTGAAGGGCGTCGGCATGGGCCCAGCAGTTGGGCAGGTCGCGGCCGCGGAAATTCCATCCGAGCAGTACTTCGGCGCTCGGCAGTGCCGCGGCGAGGGCGGTCTCGTCACCGGCAAAGGCGATTTCGTGCGCCTGCGCAATCGCGGACAACCCGGGAACGTCTTCAATCTGTGAGGCTCCGTTGACGACAATCTTGGCCATGACCGTTTCTCCTCGCTTCGCGGCGTGCAGGTTGTACAGAAGAATGCGCGGCGGGTGAAGCCGCTTGCGGCGAATTCAGCCGGCCCACAGGCGGCGGAAACTCAAGAGACCAAATCCCGGCAGTTTGATGCCGAGATCCTGAGGGTCGATGCCGATCGTGGTCCCGAGCACGTGGACCTCAAGCCCTTCCTTCAGTCCGATGGCCGCACCGGCATAACCGCCCCAGGAAATCTGCCATCCGGTGCCCGATGGCGTCTGCGACCAGGCGGGGCCGGCACCGATGAAGTCCTTGCCGACAGCGGTTGCCGGCATCTCCAGTCCGAGGCCCGGCACCTGGCGGCCGATCCAGGCGATGAACGAATTGGAGTTTGGCCCCGGCCACACCCCGTAACCGCCGCGGACGTTATAGGGATAGCGCGCCACGGCGGCTTCGATCTCCGGAATCAGCCGTTCCGCGTCTTCACCGCGCAGTTCGAGAACGACGCGCGGGGCGTTGCTGTACCAGCGGCCGTCCACCGGCCACCCGTTGCGGCGCACCGGACGGCCCCACCCGACAACGTCGTAGCGCGTGAACGCGCGCGCGTTCTGCGGCTTCACGGCAATCCATGTGTGAACCGCGAACACCCCTTTCCAGCGGCCCGCGCGGGCGGCATAGACCTGGATAATGGCGTCGGTGTCGCTGCGCGGATCAGGGGCGGTGTTGGTGGAGGACCAGTCGGCGCTGTTCCAGCTTCGAGGCCAGCCCTGGGCATAGAAATACGCCGCCGCGGCAGCGGTCGGGATCAGAACGGTGAGCATGACGAGAACGGTTGCGACCTTGAGCCCGCGCCAGGCGGTGGTGATCAACTGTCCCATAGGCCGGTGTCTCTTGGGCCGGTCAGCGCGACAGCAGCCGCTCGGTGGCCGTTATGATCATCTGTTCGATGTTCACATCGGGTGCGACTTTTTCATAGTCCTGATCGATGATCAGTGACGCCGCGCCATGCACGAATGTCCAGAGCTGAACCGCAATTTCACGCGCATCGCCTTCGATGCCGTTCCTTTCGCAGTAACGCCCCACCTCGCTGATCACGTGGTCGAAGCATTCGTGTCCACTGTCCTCGACCAGCTCGGCGGCCTTGAGGGCCGGACGCTGGCCGAACATGAGACGGAACAGCGCCTGCTCCTCGACCGCGAAGGCAACATAGGTGCGGCCCATGGCCGTCATGCCGGCGAGGGTGCCCGAGCCATGCTCCTGCACCGCCGCCATCGAGCGCTGCGTCAGCGCGTCGAAGCCACGTGCGGCAATTTCCTCAAGGATCTCTTCCTTGTCGCGAAAATGTCGGTAAGGGGCGGCCGTACTCACACCGGCGCAACGGCAGGCATCGGCGAGCGAAAAGTTCTCCGCGCCGCGTTCCTCGACAAGGCTCGCCGTCGCCTCGATCAACGCCTCGCGCAGATCACCGTGGTGATAGCGGTCCTTGATCTGGGCCGCATCCTTCTGCGTCTCGCCAATATCGTTCATGCCAAAAAAACCAGGGACTCGGGTTGTAAAGTTAGCGTCGCTTACATAAGTTAGCCCCACTAACATAAGTGAGTGCCGCTAACATTCAAGCTGGAACCGAACGGGAACGCAACAATGTCCGGGCAAATCAATAGCACAGATGAGGCTCCCCGGCGAATGCTCAAACGCAGCATTCGCTGGGCCGCAATGGGGGCGACCGCTCTCACATTCGTTGGACTGATGGCCGGGGGCATTGCCGGGTTGCATCATATGGCCAATGCGACGGCTCCGGTGGAGGCGACCCCGCCCGTTCCGGTGCGCGCCGAAACGGTTTCATCGGCGCAGGGCTATACGGTGCGCGAACGCTTTGTCGGCCGTCTCGAGCCCGCCCGTCAAACCCGCCTCGGCTTTGAGCGCTCCGGTCTTGTGACCAGTGTCCTGGTCGAAGAAGGCGATATCGTCAGGCAGGGCGAGCCGATCGCCCAACTCGATACGGCGAAGCTGCTCGCCGAACGTGGCATGCTGAGTGCACAACGCCGCGAACTGGAAGCCCAGAAGCGCCTGGCCGAACTCACGGTCGAACGCAAGAAGCGGCTGATGGATGGCGGTCACGGTTCGATCGAGCAGCATGATGAAGCGCGCTTCGGCCTGGCCCGGTTCGTGGCCGCAATCGAGAACATCGACGCCTCGATCAAATCGCTTGATGTGGACATCGAGAAGTCCGTTCTGCGTGCGCCGTTCACCGGACGTGTTGGTGCCCGAATGGTCGATGAGGGGACAGTCGCCTCTCCCAATCTGCCCGTTGTCGACTTTCTGGAGGCGGAGCGGCGTCAGGTCCGTATCGGTGTGTCGGTTGAAGCTTCCTCCACGCTGACGCAGGACAGGACCTACACGCTCTCCGCCGCCGGGCGCACCTTTGCGGCCACTCTGGTCGTGGTGCGTCCAGATCTTTCATCGTCAACCCGTACCGTCTCGGCGGTGTTCGATGTCGAAGGAGCGGCTGACCTGCGCTTCGGCGAGATCGTCGAACTAGCCCTTGATCGCCAGGTGGCCGAGCCGGGGCTCTGGGTCCCGCTGTCGGCTCTGGTCGAAGGCCGCAAGGGTCTGTGGACCGTTTACACGGTGGATACCTCGAACGGCGAACAGGTGGTCCAGCGCGAGGCGGTGGAAATCCTGCATACCGAGCGTGCCCGCGCCTTTGTGCGCGGCACCGTCACGCCCGGGGCGCAGATCGTACTGGAGGGCACCAACCGCGTTGTGCCCGGCCAGCGGGTCGCGGTTGCACAGTAGGCCGGAACCATGGAAACCCTGTTCTTTCGCAACAAGCGCATCTTCGCGCTGACGATCCTGCTTGTTCTTGCCGCCGGCGCGGCGTCGCTGCTGTCCATCGGACGGCAGGAAGACCCCACCATCACCAACCTCTTTGCGACCATCGTCACGCCCTATCCGGGAGCCGATCCGGCGCGTGTCGAGGCGCTTGTCACCGAGAGGATCGAAGAAGAGCTGCGCGAGATCGCGGAGATCGAAGAAATCACCTCCACCTCGCGGGTGGGCATTTCGGTCGTCCAGATCGAGCTCTCAATGTTCATCTCCGATGAGAAGATCGAGCAGACCTGGTCCGAGATCCGAGATGCCCTGGCCGATGCCGTGCAGAACTTCCCGGCCGGCGTCGCCGAACCCACTTTCGACAACGACCGTACCGGCGCGTTCACGTCGATCAGCGCCATCGTGCCGCGCGCTGGAGACGAGGTGAACTGGGCCGTCATGCGGCGCTATGCGGAGTTGCTCCAGGACCGGTTGCGCGGGGTAGGGGGCACCAAGCTGGTCACCCTGTTTGGCGACCGCGAAGAGGAGATCGTTGTGGAAATCGACCCGCGCAAGCTCACTTCGCTGGGCCTGACGGTCGATCAGGTGTCCCGCGCCATCGAGACCGCCGATGCAAAAGTCCGCGCCGGCCAGATCCGTGGCGACAGCGTCGACCTGCTGATCGAGGTTGCCGGCGAAATCACCTCGCTCGACCGCATCCGCGCGGTATCCATTGTTACCGCGGTAAATGACAGCGTCGTGCGGGTTTCCGACGTGGCCGAAGTGCGCCGCTCGGTGGCGACGCCGGCCAGCAGTCTTGCCTATGCGGACGGCGATCCGGCGATCCTGATTGCCGCGCGCATGGAAGACGACCTGCAGGTGGACGCCTGGATGGCGCGTATCAACGCTTCGCTCGCCGAGTTCGAGGCGGAACTGCCGGGAGGACTTGAGCACCGGTTGTTGTTTGAGCAGTCCAGCTACACCGCCGATCGTCTGACCGGAGTGCTCAAGAATCTCATGATCGGCGTCGCCCTGGTCATTGCCGTTCTGATCATAACTCTGGGTTGGCGTGCCGCCCTCGTGGTGGCAACCATCCTGCCGCTTGCCAGCCTCTTGTCCATAACCACGCTGCAGATGGTCGGCATTTCCATTCACCAGATGTCGGTGACCGGGTTGATCGTGGCGCTTGGGCTTCTGGTCGACGCCGCGATTGTGATGACAGACGAAATCCGCAAAAAACTGGAAGCCGGCGCGGACCGGCTTTCGGCCGTTTCCGGTTCCGTCAAGCGGCTCACCGTGCCGCTGCTTGCCTCTACGCTGACAACCGCGCTTGCCTTCATGCCGATGGTGCTACTGCCCGGACCGGCCGGCGACTTTGTCGGTGCGATTGCAATTTCGGTGATCGTGATGCTGGTCTCGTCCTTCGGACTCGCCCTGACCGTTGCACCGGCTCTTGCCGGCTGGCTGCTGCATCAGCGCGCGCCCGGTGAGAAACATCACTGGTGGCAGCAGGGTATCAGGTCGAAAACACTCGGCGGCGTCTTCTCGCGGTCCCTCGACCTGTCGCTCAGCTTTCCGAAACTCGCGATTTTGGGCGCTTTGATCCTGCCGGTCATCGGATTCGGTTCGTTTCCCACCCTCAAGGCGCAGTTCTTCCCCGGCGTCGACCGCGACCAGCTTTACGTTCAGCTGAAACTGCCGGGCGGCACGTCGATCGCGCAGACCGAGCGCCTTGCCCGTGAGGCGACCAAGGTCATGCGCCGGGTTGACGGTGTTGAACGGGTCCATTGGGTGGTCGGCCAAAGCGCCCCTTCGTTCTACTACAACATGCTGATGAACCAGGACGGTGTTTCGAGTTTCGCCGAGGCTCTGCTCACGACCACGTCCGCGGCCGATACCGAACGGGTTATCCCGGAGCTGCAGGCCGCGCTCGACGAGAGCGTCCCTTCGGCCCGGATCATCGTGCGGGGTCTCGTTCAGGGGCCGCCGGTCAATGCGCCGGTCGAGCTGCGGATCGTCGGCCCCGATCTCGGTGTCCTGCGTGAAAACGGCGACATCCTGCGGCAGGTCATGGCCGAGGTGCCCGAGGTGATCCAGGTCCGCACCCAGCTCACCGGCGGCGAACCCAAGGCGGTGCTCGATCTCGATGAAGAAAAGGTCCGGCTGCTCGGGCTTGATCTCGGTTCGGTTGCGCGTCAGCTCGAGGCGACGCTGGAAGGCGTCACCGGCGGTTCGCTGATCGAATCCACCGAAGAACTGAAAGTACGCGTGCGCGTCGGCGCCGACGGCCGGGACGCCATCGACATCCTGCGCGGTTTCGAGGTGGTCACGCCAAACGCCCGCCAGACCGTCGCGGAGGGCGGTTATCCGGGAATCCCCCTGACAACCCTTGGCACAATTCGCCTGCAGCCGGCCGAAACGCCCGTCTTCCGGCGCAACGGCGAGCGCATCAACACAATCCAGGCCTTTGTCTGGCGCGACGTCCTGCCCGAAGAAGCTTTGAAGACGGTGCAGCAAAGGCTCGCTGAACAGGGCTTTGAGCTGCCGCTTGGTTACCGCCTGGAATTCGGCGGCGACGCGGATGCCCGATCCGAAACGATCCGCAACCTCCTGTCCTCCATCGGCCTCATCGTCTCCCTGACCATTGCCACCGTGGTGCTGACGTTCAATTCGTTCCGTCTCTCTGCAGTTGCCGGCGTGGTGGCCTTCCTGTCCATGGGCCTGAGCCTGCTGGCGCTCGCGGTGTTCGGCTATCCCTTCGGCATTCAGGCGGTGATCGGGGTCATCGGCTCGATCGGCGTGTCGATCAATGCGGCGATCATCATCATGACCGCGCTGCAGGAGGAGCCGAAAGCGTTGCAGGGCGATATCGAGACGATTCGAGACGTTGTCGTCGGCTCAAGCCGCCACATCGTGTCGACCACGATTACGACCTTTGGCGGTTTCTTGCCGTTGATCATGGCCGGCGGCGGTTTCTGGCCGCCGTTTGCCATGGCGGTCGCCGGCGGTGTCCTTTTGTCGACGGTGGTGTCATTCTATTTCACGCCACCGGCATTTCTGCTGATGACCCGGCCACGGCGCAGGCGGGCGGGCCGTGCCGAACATGACGCCGGTGCGAAAGCGGTTGCGTTGGATCCGTATCCGCAGGCGGCATGACCCAGCCGGCAGCGATGTGTGTCGGGGAGCGGCCCTCAGGCCGTTTAGTCGGCGGGGTCGTCACCCTCCAATGCCGGTTTGACCGCCGTCTTGCGGGCATCGAGACGAAGCAGCTTCAGATCGCCCGATTCCAGCGCCCGCAACCGGCTCTGCCACAACCGTCCTTCTTTCATCATCCTGTCGACATTTCCAGGCTTGAATCCACCCGTCTCGAGGTTTTGCAGCATACGGTGCCATGCGGTTCTGATCTCGTGGATCATGGTGTCGGTGAAGTCCTCACGCCCGTGCAATGACAGCCCGCCGCTCTCGAAGGCGCGCCGGTATTCCCCAACGGTCCAGGGATAAACATTCGTCGGCTCGATCTCACGCCAGGCTTCGATTGCCGGGCTGTTATAGCTGCCTTCTTTCACCACATAGTCAAACAGCAGAAGCTTGCCGTGATCCTTGAGGCTGCGGCACAATTGCCTGAGGATGTGATCCTTGGACGCAAATGAGTACAAATGCTCGCGGCCGTAGATGATGTGATATCGCAGAGGCGGCAACTCGAATGACGTGAAGTCTTCGTGGCGAATGTTGATGTGATGTCCGCACTTTTCCAGGGCAAGGCGCTGTTTGGCGTGTCGCATCAGGTCGGGGTCCGACTCAATTGCCTCGATCCAGACGCTCTTCTCCTTCACCATAATGAGTGCGGTGGCTCCGAGACCGGGAGCCACGTCGAGAATTGTCTTTCGGGGATCGAGCCGCAGACCCGACATCAGTTCGTTGGCGAAGACTTCCGTGTTGGGACGAATGTATCCTTCGCCCCACAGGATTTTGCTCAACCTGACCCGATCGTCTGACCATTCAGCCTGGTCGCTTTCGGACTGCCCGGACTCCTCGATCCGGAGGGACGGATTGTCCGTTGTGGCGAGGTCACCGGCCTCGTCGCCATTCCACCACGTCATGAGGCGTTGTTTCAGGACCACATAGCCATCCGGCTCAGGGGTAACGGCAGCACCGTTCGGGCCTCCCGCACCGACGCCGTTCGGCCGTGCGCTCAGTGGCTCATCGCCTTGCCACCAGGCCGTCAAACGGTTTCTGATCGCTTCGCGCTGGAAGGCCTGCTGTGCCTTTGTCCCGGCTGACATGGTTCCGCTCAAGTGATCCAGCTTTCGTCTGCCCCCCGAAGGGTGCCAATACATCTCCGGCGAATTTATCCGCCCCCAATTTTACGGTGCAATTGCCTGAAAACAGTATGCCTAACAGCAATCACGTATATTTTATAAGATTAGCGCTCTAGAATGAACCAGCCGTTAAAGGAAGACTGTCAGGTACACTTTGCGGCAGTTAATTTGCCGGAAAAAAGCCGATGATCTGGCCTGCGGAACCTTCTACGAAGCTCCGCATTTCCTGCATGGCGACAGTAAAATCGTTGTCCTGCAAATGAAGTTCCTGACCGGCCCCGTCGATCCGCTCGCTGGCGATCTGTACGGAGCGGTGCACCCATTCCTTGAGAAACGCCTGGCTGGCGCCATCCGCTTCATCGACCAGTGTATCGAAGGTGAGCGCCGAGGTGTCGTAGTCGCGCAGATAGCGTGTGAGATAGCGTCGCCGGAGTTTTTTGTTTGGCGGTCCCATGTAAACACATTGGCTGACACGGCCCGGCCGGTCCTTGATCGCGGCCTCCAGACGGTCGATGGCGTTCGTTGTCAACAGCACGCCGACATCTTCAAACGGGCGCAGGCCATCCATCTGGTCGAGCAGGTCGCCGAGCGCCGTGGAATAGAGATTGATCTCGCGTGAGGCGAAGATCAGGTCGACGTCTTCCAGGATGAGCAGCGAAGGCTGCAGCAGGCGGGCCAGGCTGAACAGGGCGCCGACCTGCGTGAGGGCGGTTCCGGTGACCATGATGCGGGTGGTTTCCGGCAGCTTGCCGCAGAGGTAGCGGCACGCATAGGTCTTGCCGGTGCCGGGCGGACCATAAAGCAGCACGCCGCGGCGCACCGGCACCTTGTGCTCTTTCAGAAGATCGCGCCGCTCGTGCAGATCGATGACATTGCGCCACAGGATCTTGAGCACGTCTTCGTCCATCACGATGTCGTCGTCGCCGACCGTCTCGTCGGCCCGGAACATGACGCGCAGGCGCTCCGGGCTTTCAACGTCGCCATATTCATCCTTGGTGCCTGCTTCGAAACTGAGTTGCAGGATGCGGTTGCGGTAGATCGAGTGCTCCTCGCCCCATGCGACAAGCCACTGCAGGCAACGCTCACCGGCGCCCTGGTCGACGCAGGCAACGGTCAGCTCAGTCTGTTGGACATAAGTGACGAACCGCAGCCGAAGGATCAGCCGTTCCTCCGGCGTGGTGCCCTTGACAATCCAGAAGCAGTCGACAGGGAGATAGATCTCCTCGTCGGCGCCAACCGGCCACGCGGTATTCGAAGACCGCTTTATGCTGCGGTTGTCCCACTGGTTGCGGCCGCTGTGCAGGATCGAGTTGAGGTCTTCCTGGTGTTCCGTTTCGACCCGGTCGGTGTTTCCATGTTCGTCACAGAAGGCGGTGATGGCGTTGTAGGCGTCGACGAAACGATAGCCGGGCAGTTGTTTGGACTGCACCGCGCAGGCATGCATCGCCCTCGCCCCGAAAGCGGCTTCAATCCGCGTGTCGATATGCTTCCCGGGGTTCTGAAACACTCGCGCGAGAATTCCCGCCATCAAAGGTACCAACGCTTGCCATACAAACAGAGCGGCAACCCTTACCCAATAATGGCTGCCAATAGAAGCTGTTTGCTGGAGTTAAGTTGGCTCAGCGCATCATCGCGGCCACATTGCCGCCGTCCACCGTCAGCACAGCGCCGGTCGTGGCGCGCGACAGGGCAAGATGCACGAATGCGCGGGCGACATCACGTGCCTCGACTTCGCGGTGCAGCAGGTTTCCGCCCATATAGTCCTGCTCTGAAAGTCCGCGCGCCTGGCTGCGGCTCGCGATCATATCCCCGGTGAGCAGCCCTGAGCGGATCCGGTCCGCATTGACCGCGTTCGATGTGATGCCGTGCGCCCCGTATTCGAGCGCATACTGTCGCATCAGTGCCATGGTCGCCGCCTTGGGGATGCCATAAGGGCCGAGACCCGGGCCCGGGTTCACCGCCTGTTTGGTGACGTTGAAGATCAAGGCGCCGCCGGTGCCTTGCGCCTGCATGATCCGCACTGCTGCCTGCGCGGCCCGCTGATGGCCCCAGAAATTGAGCTCGAAGGAAGTTCGCATCACCTCTTCGTCGACATCGCCGATGTCGCCCTGCCAGGCGGCCCCGGCATTGGACACGAGGATATCGAGCCCGCCAAAGGTTTCCGCAATGGCATTGAATGCGGCCTCGAGCGAACCTGTCTCCGTCACATCGCCGGCGGCCGCAAACGCGCCGGTATCCGATGCGGCCTGTTCAAGCGCTTCGCCCGGAAGGTCGATCAGGGCAACCTCGGCGCCCTCCGCCTTGAAGGCGCGGGCGGTTTCGAGCCCTATGCCGCCGGCGCCGCCGGTCACCGCCACGATCCGCCGCTGCAGCGGCTTCTCGCTGGTTTTGTTGAGCTTTGCCTGTTCCAGAGACCAGTACTCGATGTCGAACAGCGCCTCGCCGTCAAGCGGCGTGAACCGGCCATAGGCTTCCGCCACGGTCACCACTTCAGCGGTAGCTTCGGCGAGATCAGCGGCAGCTGCCGCGTCACCGGCGCTTTTGCCGGCGGCGAACAGGCCGACCCCCGGCACTAGAACAACCCGCGGCATGGGATCAAGCATGGTCTTGTCTCCGCCGACCCGCGCATTGTTGGCCTCGAACCAGGCGCGGTAGTCGGCAACATAGGTATCCACCGCGCCACGCAGGTTTTCCGCAAAGCCATCCAGATCGCCGATGCCGGGCGGTGGAACGACGAGATGCAGCCGCTTGGTGCGCAGCACATGGTCCGGCGTGATCGGCCCGCGTGTGCCGTAATCGCCAAGGTCGGCGCCGTCCACATAGTGGCGGATGGTATCGCCGGTGCGGTGATGCAGGATGAAGCGTTGGGTGTCCCTGGCGTCATTCGCGGGCACTGCAATGGCGCCGCGGATGATCGGTGCGACCTGAGCAACGCTTGCCACATCGGCCGGGAGTTTGACCTGAAGGAACGGCCTCGCGCCATCGTCCAGCCTCGCCTCGGCCATGGAGACCATGTCGATCATCAGCTCGTAGGCGTCCCGCGCGGTCTCGCCGAAGGTGAAGATGCCGTGCATGCTCAAGATCAGTCCTTCGATGCCGGAATGCGCGCGCCAGGCATCGGAACAGAACTTCGCCAGCTCGAATCCGGGAATGACCCACGGCACCACCACGGCGCGCTCACCGAAGAGATCACGGCAGATATCCTCGCCGTCCGGCTGGTCGGTAAGCGTGACGATGGCATTGGCATGGGTGTGGTCGACGAACCTGTGCGGCAGAAAGGCATGCAGGAGGGTCTCGATCGACGGGTTGGGCGCCTTGGGGTCGATCAGGTTCTGGCGCTGCAGCGCCACCATGTCTTCATCGCTCAAGGCATCGCGGTCCTCAAGCACCCGCAGTCCTTCGAGGCGGACGGCGGGCAGGCCGGGCGGCTCGATGGTCGCCATGTCCCAGCCCGACCCCTTCACACAGAGCACGTCCGTGTCCGCTCCGCTCAGGTCGGTCACGGCGGTCTTCACCGAAGTGTTGCCGCCGCCATGCAGAACCAGCGCGGGATCGCCGCCGAGCAGCCGGGTGGTATACACCCTGAGCGCCAGATCGGCGTTCACACCCTGCGGCGCGTAACTCTCAACCGTGTTTTGGGCGTCGGTGTCCGACCAAAGTGATTTCATGACAAAGCCCTGGGTTCCCGGCCGTTCGCGAATGCGGAAGTGTCCGCTCCGGCGGCGTCGCTATGATCACTATTCGAGATTCCATGACATTGGCAAGTCGGTCACGGCCGCAATCAGTCGCGGGAGCCATGGCGTCCAAGCGGACGCCCGCGCGAAAGCGCGCGCCATTGGAGCGATTGAGCGAAGCGAAACTCGCGTGAAACAGAAAAAGGTGGACGTGAGAGGAGGAATCTCGAACCGGAACCACGGCGTCCAAGCGAACGCCCGCGCGACAGCGTGCCCCGTTGGAGCCGCTGAGCGAAGCGAAATCGGCGTGAAACAAAAAATGGTGGGCGTGGCTGGGATTGAACCAGCGACCTCTCCGGTGTGAACGGAACGCTCTCCCGCTGAGCTACACGCCCTAAAGACCGATCTTGCGGCGGCACAGCGATAGTACGGTTTGGTGAGTGCCGTCAAGCGGGCGGATGCCGCCGTTGCAGGGGTTTAAGGGGCAAGAGTTATGCGAACTTGTTCGAGCGCACCCCAGAACTCATCGAAATGGTCGATGGTGACGTCCGGGCGCAGCTCGCGCACCGGGATCTGGGTGTAGCCGAAGCTCACCGCGATCACCGGCACCGACGCATTGCGGGCGGCATCGATGTCGTTGCCGCTGTCGCCGACCATGATGGCGTGTCCGGTGCGCCCGCCGGCGCGCCGCACCGTTTCATGGATGTGTTCGGGATCGGGCTTTCTGACGCTGAGACTGTCGCCGCCGACCACCGCGTCGAAGTGATGCGCCAGGGCCAGTTCGTCCAGCAGCCGGTGCGAAGCCGCTTCGGGCTTGTTGGTGCAGATACCGACGGCAAAGCCGGCATCGCGGCAAAGCTCCAGCTGCGCCACCATGCCGGGGAAGGGCACGCTGAAATCGGCGATATGATCGATGTAATAGGCAAGGAACTCGTCGAACAGCCGGTCGAGCAGCGCATCGTCCGCCGGCGCGCCCGTCGCCGCCATGCCCTTGGCCATCAGGGCGCGTGCGCCCTGTCCAACCATCTGGCGCACGGTTTCCAGGGGCACATGGCCGCGCCCATGCACCTGCAGCACGGCGTTCATGGCCTGTGCCAGGTCCGGTGCGGTGTCCACCAGTGTCCCGTCCAGATCGAATACGACGGTCAGTTTCTCGCTCATCAGGTCTCCATTCTCATGGGTGCGCCCTTCAACGCAAGGAGACCTAGTCCGAAAACCGATTCTGTTTCAATTGGTTAGATGAGAAATCTGACTCAATCTCGCATCACAGGATCTGAAACCGCAACGTCTGCTTTCCGCGCGGCGGCCCGCGTGATAATGAAAGGCCGAATTTTTGCACACTCACGCACCGGCGACACCACACGATCCGCCGGACAGCCCAGGAAAGAGAGGCGGAAGCGATGGAACTCAAGGACAAATCCCTGCTGCGCAGCCAGTGCTACATCAATGGCGAATGGGTCGGCGACGGCGGTCTCGATGTGACCAACCCGGCGTCCGGCGAACTGATCACTTCGGTGCCGCGGTTCGGTGCCGACGAGACCCGCCAGGCAATCGAGGCGGCTGGTGCCGCGCTGAAGGCTTGGTCAGCGAAGACCGCAAAGGAACGCTCCGCCATCCTGCGCCGCTGGTTCGACCTGCAGATGGAGAACCAGGAAGATCTCGCCCAGATCATGACTGCGGAGCAGGGCAAGCCGCTCGCCGAATCCCGCGGCGAGGTCGCCTACGCGGCCTCGTTCATCGAGTTCTTTGCCGAAGAGGCCAAGCGGATCTATGGCGAGATGATCCCGACCCACAAGGCAGATGCCCGCATTCTCGTCGGCCGCCAGCCGGTCGGCGTCGTGGCGGCGATCACGCCCTGGAACTTTCCGCTCGCCATGATCACCCGCAAACTTGGGCCGGCGCTGGCCGCTGGCTGCACCGCGGTGGCCAAGCCGGCGAGCGAAACGCCGCTGTCCGCCTTCGCCCTTGCCGTGCTGGCAGAGCGCGCCGGCGTGCCGGCCGGCGTCATCAATGTGATCTCCGGTTCCGCCAAGGACATCGGCGGCGAAATCACCTCCAACCCCATCGTGCGAGTCATGACCTTCACCGGCTCCACCGAGATCGGCAAGGTGCTGATGGCGCAATGCGCCACGACCGTGAAGAAGGTTCATCTGGAACTTGGCGGCAATGCGCCGTTCATTGTGTTCGACGATGCCGATCTCGATGCCGCGGTGCAGGGCGCCATGGCCTCGAAGTACCGCAATGCCGGCCAGACCTGCGTCTGCGCCAACCGCATCCTGGTGCAGGACAGCGTCTACGACGCCTTTGCCGAGAAGCTGGCGAGCGAAGTGCTCAAGCTGAAGGTCGGGCAGGGCACCGAGGTGGGTGTCACCCAGGGGCCGCTGATCAACATTGCCGCGGTCGAAAAGGTCGAAGAGCATGTTGCCGACGCCATGTCGCAGGGCGCAAAGCTCGTGGTCGGTGGACAGCGCCATGCGCTCGGTGGCAACTACTATGAGCCCACGGTGCTCGCCAATGTCACCACCAAGATGCTTATCACCCATGAGGAAACCTTCGGGCCGGTTGCGCCGCTGTTCCGTTTCAAGACGGAAGAAGAAGCGATCGCTATGGCCAATGACACGCAATATGGCCTGGCGTCCTATTTCTACAGCCGTGATATCGGCCGTGTCTGGCGGGTTGCGGAGGCCCTCGAATACGGCATCGTCGGCATCAACGAAGGCATCATTTCCACCGAGATCGCGCCCTTCGGCGGGGTCAAGGAATCGGGCCTTGGCCGCGAAGGCTCGCATCTCGGCATCGAAGAGTTCGTCGAGCCGAAATACATGCTCATGGGTGGCCTGAGCAGCTAGGCATATGTCGGCAGAAGAACAAAAGAGCCGGGCGGCGCTCGGCGCGATCGGCTATGTGGAAGACGGCATGCGGTTGGGTCTGGGGACGGGCTCGACCGCGGTCTATTTCACCGACGCGGTCGGCAGGCGCGTTGCGGACGGCCTGAAGGTCGTCTGCGTGCCGACCTCGGAGGCAACGGCCGCGCAGGCCCGCGCCTTGAACATTCCCCTGACGACGCTTGAGGAAACGCCGCATCTCGACCTGACGGTCGATGGCGCCGATGAACTGGACGGCAACCTCAATCTCATCAAGGGCGGCGGCGGGGCGCTGCTGCGCGAGAAGATCGTCGCCACGGCATCTGACCGCATGATTGTGATCGCCGACGCCTCAAAACGGGTCGATGTCCTGGGGCAGTTCAAACTGCCTGTGGAAGTTGTGCCCTTCGGCGCCGAAACCACGCATCGCCGGGTCATCGAGGTGGCCCGCGCCTTCGGTTGTCAAGGTGAGGTCACATTGCGCATGAAAGATAAAGAACCTTTCATCACGGACGGCCAGCATCTCATTTATGACTGCGCCTTCGGCCGGATCGAAGACGCCGCCGGACTGGCGGACGAACTGAACCGGATACCCGGCGTGGTGGAAAACGGACTGTTCATATCGATCGCGGCCCTGGCGCTGGTCGGCACGGACGAAGGTGTCGAGACCGTGGTGCCCGCAAAGTCATAGGCCCCAAAGGAGGTCATCATGAAGTTCTCTCTGCAGGCCCTGAAAGGGCGGGCCGGTGTCGTCGCGCTGGCGTTTGTGATCTCTTCGGGCCCGCTCGCCACCGCTCAGGAGGAAGTTGACGAAGCCGCCCTGGCCGCCGCCGTCGAACTCGTTGAAGCGGCCGACATGGACCAGATCTTCGACACGGTCCTGCCGCTGTTCGGCGATCAGATCGTGCAGTTGGTCCTTCAGATCAAACCGGAATTGAAAGGCAAGTTTGAACCTCTTGTCGACGAGTTTCTGAAAACCGCCCTCACCGAGGGGCGCGTCGAGTTCATGCAGGAGATGGCAAAGCTCTATGCGCGCCGGCTGTCGGTGCCGGAGATGAACGACATCACGGCGTTTTACAGAACCGAAACCGGCCGCAAGCTGGTTTCGGTCATGCCGGCCCTGCAGGTTGAGGCGGCTGCGATCGGCACCGCCTGGGGCGAGAAAATCGCCCTCAAGACCTTCGACCGGCTGCGCGCCAAGCTCAAGGAAGACGGTCACGAGTTCTAGGGTCTGAATTCTCTTTCCCTTAATTGAGTTCATCCTGCAACACCGCAGTGGTAGGGTGGCGTACGTAAAACCAACACTTGGGCTGGCCGCCGCTGGCGGTGGCATAACCTGTGACAGGTGGGAACAAACACTATGTCTGGTCGTACCAATTGCCTTCGGGCTGCGTCTGTATTGCTTGCCGCGCTTGCATTCTTGGCGGGCGGGACAGCCAGAACGGCAAATGACGTCGATGCGTCGAGCCTCAGGGCGGCGCGCGCCCTGATCGGAGCGACGGTCAAGACGTCGGAATTCGAAACCATGCTGCGCCAGGTGGTGCAGAACTTCTCGGTCGATATCGCCAAGCGAACCGAAGGCGCGGACGACCGGATCGTGGTGCGTGCGCTGATGGAACAGGCGGGCGTCACCATTTCGCAGAACCGTGGCCTCTATCTCGAGGGCATCGCGCATATCTATGCAAAGCATCTGACCGCCCGCGAATTGCGGGCCGCGGCCGCGTTCTTTTCCTCACCCGAAGGCCGCCGCTATACGAAGGTTCAGAGCATAGTCAGTCAGGACACGGTGAAGTATGCCGTTTCCATGGGGGGCACATTGAAGCCCCAGATTGTGGCGGCGACCATGAAGAGCCTGCAGAAGCGCGGTTACAAGACCAAGAAGAATTGATTTGCCAGTGCGGCCTCCGGCGCCTATCTGCCGGGATGATCGGGCTGCGAGAAGGGATTCCACAAAATGGCTTTCGACTACGACCTGTTTGTTATCGGCGCGGGCTCGGGCGGCGTTCGGGCCGCGCGCATGGCCTCGCAGCACGGCGCCAAGGTGGCGGTGGCCGAGGAGTATCGCGTCGGCGGAACCTGCGTCATTCGCGGCTGCGTGCCGAAGAAGCTCTTCGTCTATGCCAGCCACTTTTCCGAGACCTTCGAAGATGCGGCGGGCTTCGGCTGGACCGTTCCCAAGCCGACCTTCGACTGGCAGACGCTGCTCGCCAACAAGGACGCCGAGATCGACCGCCTGAACGGCATCTATATCCGCAATCTGGAGAACTCCGGCGTCGAGATCTTCCAGGAGCGCGCGGTCCTTGAAGACGCCAACACGGTTCGGCTTGTGACGTCCGGCCGTACCGTCTCCGCCCGCTACATTCTGATCGCGACCGGAGCGGCGCCCTTCGTGCCGGAGCTCCCCGGCGCCGAATTCGCGATCACTTCGAATGAGGCGTTTCATCTGGAAAAGCTGCCTGAACACGTGACCGTCGTCGGCGGCGGCTACATCGCGGTCGAGTTCGCCGGGATCTTCCATGGTCTGGGTGTTGAAACCAGCCTGTTTTATCGCGGCGAACAGATCCTGCGCGGCTTCGACGACGACCTGCGCTACGGACTTGCCGACGAACTTAGGAAAAAGGGTCTCGATCTGCGGGTCCACACGTCGGTCACATCCATCGAGAAGTCGGGCGGGACGTACCGCGTTCATCTCGAAGACGGAACAACCCACGAAACCGGCCTCGTCATGTACGCCACCGGTCGCAATCCCAACACCGCCGGCCTCGGGCTGATGAGTGCCGGCGTCGAACTGGACCGCAATGGCGCGGTGGTCGTCGATGCCCATTCCAAGTCAAGCGTCGACAATATCTATGCGGTCGGAGACGTGACGGACCGGGTCGCCCTGACGCCGATCGCCATCCGCGAAGGCGCCGCCTTTGCCGAAACCGTGTTCAACGACAATGCGATGGCGGTCGACCACAGGTGCATTGCGACCGCGGTCTTCAGCCAGCCGGAACTGGGCACGGTCGGGTTGACCGAGGCGGAGGCCAGGGCCGAATTCGGAGATGTCGATATCTACAAGTCGAGCTTCCGCACGATGAAGCACACGCTGTCCGGCCGCGACGAAAAGATGATCATGAAGTTGATCGTCGAGCCTTCCAGCGACAAGGTCCTGGGCTGCCATATCATGGGGCCCGATGCCGGCGAGATGGCTCAGGTGCTTGGCATCGCGGTCCGGATGGGCGCCACCAAGGCGCAGTTCGACGCCACAGTCGCGGTTCATCCCACGGCGGCTGAAGAACTCGTCACCATGCGCGAAAAATGGACACCGCCCGAAGCCGCCGCGGCGGAATGAACGCCCGCCCGCCCGCCGACCTGACAAACCGCGTTGGAACGGCGTTGTCGGGACGGCTGGAACTTTTCAACGACGCTGCTGAATTGCCGCGAGATCCGGGCAGCTATCTGCTTTTCGCCCGTCTTGACTCGAAGCTCGTGCTGAGCGTCCCGAGGTTCATCGGTCAGACGCTTGCGGTGGGCTGGTATCTCTATGCGGGAAGTGCACGCGGTCCCGGTGGCGTCGCGGCGCGGGCAGGGCGCCATCTGCGCAAAGACAAGACCGTGCGCTGGCACATCGACCACCTGACCACGGCTGCCGATGGGCTGTGGACGGCATCTCTGCCGGGAGTGTCGGAATGTGAGATTGCGGGCGCTCTCGCGGAGGCCCCCGGTTTCAACTTTCCCGTCGAAGGGTTCGGCAGTTCCGACTGCCACGCATGCCGCGCGCACCTGCTGGGGTTCAAGCCTGCCGATTAAACCCCGTCAAGCACCTCGAAATGCGCTTCCGTCGGCAAGCAGTCGGCGCCGTTGATGGGCACCATGTCCTGCGGGCAGGCGGACATGGCGACGATGCAGTCCATTTCCGCGCGCAGCACCACATAATCGCCGGGCCCGGTTTTGGGTTCTTCGAAGGAAAGGGCGCCGCTTCCGGTCCATGGAATGTTCATGAAAACATTGAGCGGGCTCGGCGTTTCCGGCTCCTTCAGGCCGAGCTCCTGCATCGCGGCGGCAAGATTGTCGGTGCAGTTGGCGTGGTACTCGGTGCAACCGAGCTGCTCATAGCGCTCCTTGTTGCAGGCGGCGAGCAGAGTGTCGTGAATGCCGCTCGAGGTGTCCTCCGTCATGGTCACGATGGCGCGGCGCTTGTTTGAATAATAGGCATCACCGGTGTCCGGGATCAGCTTCAAAAGAACACTTCGAGTATGTTCCATCGACATGAATTCAGTGAGATCGTCCGCGTTGAACGCCCACGTGTCGACCACCTGGCTCCCATGGGTGTTGATGATCTTGATCGACTGCCCCTTTTTGACCGCGGCGGCCTTGCCACCGCGCTCTGGTATGGTCTGCAGCTCTCCCATAACGGGTCTCCTACTGTTCTGCGGTTTCCGCAATCAACTGGTCGACAACGGCCTGAAGGGCTTCTTCGTCCCCGGCGCCGCCCTGTTTGGCCTCATCGAAACACTTTATCTGCCGGTCGGCGCTGGTGCCCCGGTCGACAATCGTGAGCGCGTGCTGCACTTCTTCTGAGCAGCCGAAGTGCTCCGCATCCGGCGCGGTCAGTTCGATGATCTCTTCCACCAGATCGCGGTATGCCACGACATTGCCGCGGCCGAGATCGATCAATCCGTTTTCGAAACCGTAGCGCTGCGCGCGCCAGCGGTTCTCGTTCACCAGGAACCGGTCGTAGCTGCGCCAGCGCTGATTGTTGCGGCGCAGCCGGTAAAGCATCCGGGCGATGCAGCGGTAGGTCGCGGCAATGCAGATCGCGTCCTCAAGATAGGTGCAGACATCGCAGATGCGCACCTCAAGGGTTGGAAACCTTGCCGACGGGCGCAGGTCCCACCACACTTTCGTGGTGTCTTCGATCAGCCCCGCCTTGACCAGCACATTGGCGGTGCGCTCATATTCGCCATAGCTTGAGAAACTCGGCGGCAGGCCGGTGCGCGGCAGGCCGTCAAAGACAATAAGACGATAGGATTTCAGCCCCGTGTTGCGGCCCTGCCAGAACGGAGACGACGTGCTCAGCGCCAGAATATGCGGCAGGAAATAGGGCAACTGGTTGAAGAGGTCGATGCGCAGATCTTCGTCCTCGATGCAGACATGTACGTGCATGCCGGAGATCAGCATGCGCCGCACCACCAGCTGCAGATCCTTTGCCAGCATGGTGTAGCGTTCCTTGTCTGTATGATGCTGGTCCTGCCAGAGGGCGAAGGGATGGGTGGAGGCCGCAATCGGCGCCAGGTTGTGCTCTGAGGCGTGCTTGACGATGGTCTGGCGCAGCCGGCGGAGATCGTCGCGCGCCTCCTGCACCGACGCACAGACCCTGGTGCCGACTTCGATCTGGCACTGCAGGAATTCCGGACTGACCTGCGAATGCAATTCCGCCTCGCACTCGTCCATCAGGTCCTGCGGAGCATCGTGCACCAGATCCCGGCTGTCCTTGTCGACCAGCAGGTACTCTTCCTCGATGCCGATTGTGAATTCTGGTTCTGACTTTGACATAGGGCCAGTCTGGCATAACCGCAGGCCGGTTTCACCGGAAAACTGGAGTGCTCATGGCCGTCATGCGGGGCACGTCCTTAACCCAGACTCTTACAGCGATTGTCATTCAACCTGCGTTGCCGTTATAAGGTATGCATGTCCGCTGGCTGAAGCCCGGCCGTTATGGTCCGGCAGCGTAATTTCGCCGAAGCCACGGTGCATCACTTAAGATCGGCGCAACCGTTAACCGGTCCCACAGGACCCGCCGGTTAGTATGAGTCTGACGGTGCGGAGGTTCGCTTCCGCGACATTTAAGGAACGGAGCAATGGCTAAAGACTGGTCACCCCAGAGCTGGCGCGAAAAACCAATCGTGCAGGTGCCTGACTATGACGACGCCGATCTTCTGGCGCGGGTCGAGGGTGAATTGGCGGAGTTTCCGCCGCTGGTTTTTGCAGGTGAAGCCCGCAAGCTGAAACAGCATCTGGCCGAAGTGGCGAACGGAAACGCGTTCCTGCTTCAAGGTGGCGATTGCGCCGAGGCCTTTGCCGAACACTCTGCCGACAATATCCGTGATTTCTTCCGCGTCTTCCTGCAGATGGCCGTGGTGTTGACCTATGCGGCCGCCTCTCCGGTGGTCAAGGTCGGCCGCATTGCGGGCCAGTTCGCCAAGCCGCGATCCTCGCCGGTGGAAGCCCAGGGCGATATCGAGTTGCCGAGTTACCGCGGCGACATCATCAATGCGATCGAGTTCGACGAAAAGGCGCGAATTCCCAATCCCAAGCGTCAGCTGCAGGCCTACCGGCAGGCTGCCGCGACGCTCAATCTCTTGAGGGCTTTCGCCCAGGGTGGCTACGCCAATCTCGAGCATGTCCATCAATGGACGTTGGGCTTCCTGAAAGACACACCGGCCAGCGAACGGTACCAGGAGCTTGCCGACCGGATTTCCGAGTCCCTGGAGTTCATGCGCGCCTGCGGCGTCAACCCGGACACGGATGCCAGCTTGCGGACGACCGATTTCTTCACCAGCCACGAAGCGCTGCTCTTGGGCTATGAGCAGGCGCTGACCCGCGTCGACTCGATTTCCGGCGACTGGTACGCCACCTCCGGACACATGGTCTGGATCGGCGACCGTACACGTCAGCCCGATGGCGCCCACATCGAATATTGCTCGGGCATCAAGAACCCGCTTGGGCTCAAATGCGGCCCTTCGCTCGAACCCGACGGACTGATGCAGCTGATTGAGCTGCTCAACCCGGAGAACGAGGCGGGACGGCTGACGCTGATCTGCCGTTTCGGCGCCGACAATGTGGAGAAGCATCTTCCAGGCCTCATCCAGGCGGTCAAACGGGAAGGCCACAAGGTGGTCTGGTCCTGCGATCCCATGCATGGCAACACGGTCAAGGCCTCAAGCGGCTACAAGACAAGGCCGTTCGACCTGATCATGAGCGAAGTGCGCAACTTCATGGATGTGCACCGCGCCGAAGGCACCCATGCCGGCGGCATCCATGTGGAAATGACCGGCAAGAACGTCACCGAATGCACCGGCGGCGTCCGCTCGATTTCAGATGCGGATCTGCATGACCGCTACCACACCCATTGCGACCCCAGGCTCAACGCGGATCAGGCGCTCGAGCTTGCCTTCCTGATTGCTGAGGGTTTGAAGAAGGAACGCGCAATACGCGGTCCTGCGAAGCCGGTCATCGCGGCGGAGTAGGGCAACCCGCAACGATCCGGGGAAGAAGGAAGGTTTCCACCTTGCCTGGTGAGTCTGACCGAGTATGGACCTGGTGCCTGCGTTGCATTCGACCCTTTGGGCTTGGAGCGGGCGCCGTCCTCCTCTGGCTGTCCGCGGCAGAAGGGGCTGCGTTGGGCCAAGATGCGGGCCGGTATCCCCAGTTTTACCAACTTGCGGCCGAGTTCACCGATGCGATCGCCAAAGCGAAACCGGATAATGCATGGACCGCGGCAGATCGCGACGCCGCTGTCACCGGCATTACGGTGCCGCATCATCTGCTGGCCTCCGACCTGATCGCGAAGGGTTTCTGGTATGCGGCGGGTCATGACTATGACCGGATCGTGGTGCTCCTCCCCGATCACTTCAAAGGCGCACACACGGCGATTGCCACCACTCGGCGCGGTTTTGAGACCGTGCTTGGCCCCGTCGACGTCGATGGCGAGGCGGTCGACGCGCTTGTCGATGGCGGACAACACATCGCGCCGTCCGATCTGTTCGAGCGCGAGCATGGTATCCGTGCGCTTCTGCCGTTTATCCGTCACTTTTTTCCGAACGTCCCGGTGGTTCCGGTCGCGATTGCGCCGGGCGCCAAGAAGCGTGACTGGGACGCACTGGTCGAACGTTTGAAGCCATTGCTGACGCCAAAGACCCTGATCGTCCAGTCAACGGACTTCTCTCATTTTCTGCCTATGGCCAAGGCCGTACAGCGGGATCAGGAGGTTCTGAACACGCTTTCGTCCGGGTCCGCGGAGGAGGTCGCGACGCTGCTTCCGGTGGAGCACATGGACGCGATCGGCGCGCAATATGTCCAGATGAAGCTCCAGAAGGATGTGTTCGGCGCCGAGCTCATTGTCGTTGCGAACGCAAACTCCCAGAGCTACACGACGGTCGAGATTGACGAGACCACAAGCTATATGGTGCAGGTGTTTCTGCGCGGGGCCGATGCGGCGCCGGTGCTCGATACCATCGACGGGCAGCAGGTGTTCTACTTCGCCGGCGACACCTTGCTCGGACGCAACCTGACCTACCTTCTGGCGGACCGGACAGTTGCCGCTGCAGTGAGTGAAAACATCCTGGACATCACGCGCTACCGTCCCATCGTCCTCAATCTCGAAGGGGTCATTCTCGACGAAGTGCCTGAGAGCATGCGCTACTCGACCATGACAATGCCGTCGGGCATCGCGGTCAACTGGCTGCATCGTTTGGGCGTGGTCGCCGTAAGTCTGGCAAACAATCACACGAGCGATATGGGACCCACTGCATTTGCGGAGATGCGGGCGCAGCTTGAGGAACTCGAAATAGCCGTGCTTGCACAGGGCGAAATCGTTGATCTTGGGCCATTTCGCGCCGCCGGTCTCACCGACTTTCGCAACGCCGGCCCGGCTGCGGGAAACCTGATCACCGCCGATCTTCTGGACGGGCTCTTCGATCCGTCCAAGGCGCCGCCGCTGATCGCATTCGTCCATTGGGGCGCGGAAGGGGAGACTGAGGCCGGTGCGCGTGAAGAAGATCTGTCACAGGAACTGCGCATTCGCGGCTTCTCCGCAATCATCGGCGTCCACTCGCACCGCGCGAGCGCGAAAATTGAGACACTTGCCGGCGGCCAGACGCAGAGGGTCTATTCGCTGGGCAACTTCATCTTCGACCAGACGGCCGAAACAGCGTCGGGAGTTCTTCTGGAAGTACGGTTCTTCGATCAGGGCACGTTCTTTTCGCGGTTGATCCCGATTCCGAACTACTACGATGCCATGAGAGAGATACCGCGGACACGGATCGACTGAGCAGGCCGAAATCGCGTTAGCAGCTCGACTCGACTATGTAGCACGCAGGTGTCTTCACCGATGTCTTGAACGGTTTCACCACAGGCCGATAGAAGTCCATTTCGATCGGCGGAGACGTCTTCGTCGAACCGTCCTTCAGCACGATGACCAGCCTGAACCGGTGCAGGGATGATCTGTACGCCCTGGCGGCAACCGTGAACTCGCTGCGCCGGCGCAGCGTCCAGCCGCCACGCAGAGGCACCTCGATCCGATAGTTCTTTTTGTCGAGGCTGAAACGGACCAGCGGCACATTTGCGACCGGCGGGAGTTCGTCCTCCGCGCCGCCGCATTCGGCATAGCTCGGAAGCTCGATGGCGGTCAGCTGGATCGGTGTCTTGATCGCCGATGAACGCTCGTGCGTTTCGCCCTCGGAATCCCTCCAGGTATAGCTGAGCCGTCCAACCAGATTGGTCCGCAGATAGAAGCCGCTTTCTTCGACTTTCTGCTGCAGTTGTCCAAATTGAAGCTTTCGGATGACGTCTGTCCGGCATCCCGGCAGTTGTTCCGCTGAAGGGCATTTGTATCGCGCGGCTTTCAGTTTTGGCACGTCGACGCCGGCGGCTTTCAGCGCCGACTCGATCGATACGTCTCGCCCGCCCTTGAATGTTCCCAGATTGAGGGCGTAGCTGTGCTGTTCCGGCGCCTCGTCCTGAAACGAGCGTACGAACGAAAACTCCACCCGTGCGTCCTCAGCAGGCCCCCAGCCATGGTTGGTGAAGTTGAACGTGGGCCGGTAGCCGACACAACCCCAGTGGCTGTCAAGGCCAAGCAGGGGCTGCAGGTCGGTGCGGCTGTCGACGACTTCGAGATAAGCGCTTCGTACCGCGATTTTCCCGCCGGTACGGTTGCGGACCACGAACTTGAGATAGGCGGGGGCAAAATTGTAGACACTGCTGTAGGACAACGTGCCGTCACCCTTCCACCGCTTCAGGAGTTGCGGTTGGTTCGGGATGATGCGGGTACTGCCGCCTTCATGCAGGTGGACATAGGTCATTCCGCCATGTCGCATCTGCTGTTTTTGGCTGACCTCCCGGTCGACCACCACCGACAATGCCAGCTTGTTGAGGTTGATGTCTCCGGCGGCTGCGAGGCCGTAATTGTCCGGAACCGATCCTGCATCATCCGGAAGGTCGGCGCCGCGCCTGGCGGCGGACAGGTGGTGCTCGACACCAGAGGTCCATTCGGTCTGATGGACGCCGCCGCCGGGTGTCGTCAGGCGGCCGGTCCCATGGCGCTCTCCGTCGCGAAACCGGCCTTCGTAGATTTCGCCGCCGGCCTGCGCCAGACGGCCGTCTCCATGCGACAGGCCGTACGAAAACTCACCCGCATAGTGATCGCCGTTGGCGTAGTGCAGATCGCCGTGCCCATGCATCTCACCATTGCGCCATCGGCCGGCATAGACGAGCCCTTTTCGGGTGGTGAGCACACCGTCGCCATGCGGCCGGCCGTTGAGGAGGACACCGCGATAAATGCTGACGATTGCCGCCTTGTCGTAGGCCGGCGCGCCGCGTTCCCTCCACACCAGAAGGCCCGAGCCGTTAATCGGCCCGTTGTCCACATGTCCGCCGGCAGTATCGGCGTCCCACGAGAACTCCTGATCGGCGCGGTTCTGGTTGTCCCAGACCTGCAGGAGCCTGCGCTCCATCTCGCCGGTACCGTGGTTCCAGACAAGCTGAGATTTTTGTCTCCATATGCCGGTAACCGCGGGCACCGGCGAGCGTGTCGCAGCGACCGCGCCGTGTGGCAACGGCTCGACCAGGACAACGGCAGTCGCGGCAAGTGCACAGGTCGCCATGAATTTCAGAAGACCGGCCATTCTTCCTTCTGGCTCAGCTCATTATCGGTCACTGTCAAGATTATGGTTTCACGACTTTCGCCAGACAAGCCCGGTCCGCGAAACCGCCGCGTCAGCACGTTTCCTCGATGTAGCAGGCAGGCACCTCCACCTTGCTTTCGAACTTCGATGGCCGGGGCTTGTAGAATTGAAACTTGACCGGCCGCGAAACCTTTTCGCTGCCGTCGGTGAAAACAAGAACCAGCTTGAACTCGTGCTGGGACCCTTTGTCGACTTTCGCCGAGACGACGTATTCGTTTTCCCGGCCAAGCCTGGTGACCCCCTGCAGCGGCACTTCCACGCGATAATCCTGCTTGTCGAGCCCGAAGCGGATCTCGGGTACTTTGGGCAGGGTGACATCGGGCGGCGGCAGATCGGAGCACTCTGCAAAGGCTGGAACATCGATAAATCCCAGGAGGATTGGGGTCTTGACCACGGACGCGCCTTGGTGCGTCTCGCCCTGGTTGTCGCGCCAGGAATAGCGCATCTTGCCGATCAGGGTCGTGCGCACATAGTTGTCGACCACTTCCACATGGCGACCCAGCGATCCCAGTTGCAGTTTCGCCTTGATGTCCGAACCGCATCCCGGCAGCTGTTCGTAAGACGGGCAGGTGAAGCGCGCCGCCTTGAGTTTTTCGACGTCGACGCCGGCATCGCGCAATGCGGTTTCGACATAGACGTCCTGACCGTCATCGATGGATCCGACGTCAAGACTGTGCTGGTAGGTGTCTGCCGGCGCGGCAAGTTCATCGCGCGCAAACGAAAACTCGAGCTTGGAGTTCTCCGCCGGTCCCCAGCCATTGTTGATCATGTTGAAGGTCGGGCGGTAGCCGACGCAGCCCCAGTGAGAGTTGAGACCGAGCAGGGGATGCATGTCGGTGGCACTGTCCGAGACATGGAGATAGGCCGATTGAAAATAGGCATATCGGCCGGTTTTGTTACGCACTACGAATTTGATGAATGCCGGCGCCTCCTGGCTCAACCAGCTGTAGGAGATCGTCCCGCCGCCCTTCCAGCGGTTCATCAATTCGGGATCGTCCGGGGCAATTGACGTTTCGCCGGGCGACTGGGTGTGGATATAGGAGACGCCGCCATATGCCTGCTGGTACAGCTTGCTGATCTTCTGATCGACGACAACCGAAACCTCAATCCGGTCGACATCGACCGTGTTGGCAGCCGGCATCAAGTGCGCGGTCAGGTCCGTGGGCTCGTTGGCGATCTCGGTATTGCGTCGCCGCGCCGATGCCGGCAATTCCTTGCCGTACGCCCACTCTGTCTGAAAAACCACACCCTGAGGCGAGGTCAGTATGCCGAGACCGTGACGGCGCCCGTTATCAAACTCGCCATTGTACAGCTCTCCGTTTGCCCGGGCATACCGGCCGGCGCCGTGGGGCAGTCCGCTGGCGAACCGGCCGGTGTAGCGGTCGCCGTTGGTGTATCGGAGCTCTCCGCGACCATGCATCATGCCGTCGCGCCATTCGCCGGCATAGGTGAGCCCGTCGCGGGTGCTGAGAGCGCCTTCGCCATGCGGCCGTCCGTTTTGCATCGAGCCCCTGTAGGTGCTGACGATCGACTGGCGGTCATAGGACGATGCGCCGCGCTCGCGCCAGACCAGCGTCCCCGAACCGTTGACGGGGCCGTTTTCGAGCGGCCCGCTTGCGGCGCTCGCATCCCACGAGAATTCCTGATCGCGACGGTTTTCGGTGTCCCAGACGCGCAACATGCGGCGTTCCATCTGACGGGTTTTTGCGTTCCAGACAAGCTGGGACTTTTCCCGCCAGGTTCCGATCGCTTCCGCAGCCCTGGCATGCGTCCCGGAAAGTCCGTTGCCTCCCGGCACCGGAGCGGTCGCCGCCAAGGCTGCGGCAGTGAGCACAAGTGACGCGACGCGCAGTAATTTCATTGGTTGCCATGCCTCCCTCTGGCAAAACCCCACAGTCCGGCGACGAGTATATGATGATATTCGCGCCATCTGGTATGCAAAAGAACGGTCAGCAGGCGAGGGGTGTCAAACCTGGAAGCGCTACTCCGCACACCAGGCAAGCGCTCCGGCCGGAATGACGTATCTTCTGCGTTCGTCCGGGGTGGGACACCGTGGCAGGGCCGAGCGGGCATGGTCGATGAGATCCTGTGTCGACTTGAAGCTGCGCCACACGGCAACCAGGTTCCCGGCGGCAACCGCTATGTTCCCGCCGCCGCCCCGCGTTACGGCTATGGAACTGACCGGGCCCTCGTCCGATTGAATTTCAAGGATCTCTCCGGCGTCCGGTCCGGTTGTGGACCAGATCCGCATGGTGCCGTCGGAAGATCCGCTGACGACACGGTTGTTGTCAGACTGGAATCTCACCGACGTTACTTCATTCCGGTGTCCCAGAAGGTTCGGCATCGCCGGGACACCGGTTGCCGTGTCGAACAGGCGCACGGTCTGGTCGCTGAAGCCGGCGGCAAGCAACCGCCCGTCCGGGCTGAAGGAGACGGACCGGACATCTGCCCCCTCGACATCCATACGGTGGATGATCTTGCCGCTCGTGGCATTCCAAATGCGCAGCGCGCCGCCGAGACCGCCGGTGGCGATCCGGTTGCTGTCGGCGTCGAAAGCGACCGACATCACGGCATCGCCGTGGTCGGCGAGAACGAGGACCTGGGCACCTGTCCGGGCGTTCCAAACACGCGCGGTACCGTCGTTGGCGCCTGCCAGAACGCGTTGCCCATCGCCGCTGAATACGGTCGAGAGGATTTGGCCGGCCTGTCCCCCGGTGGTCAGCAGCGGTGATGACTGGCCGGGTGACCATATTCTGACTTTGCCGTCTCCCGCACCAGTGACGATCCGTGAGCCGTCGGCATCGAAAGCCGCCGATTTGACGTCGAACTCGCCGTGTTCGAACGTTGCCAGCAATTCGCCGTTCATCGCATTCCAGACCCGCGCCGTGCCGTCTCTTGACGCGGTGACCATGCGTGTGCCGTCATCATTGAAGTCGGCCTGATTGACGGCGTCCGTATGCCCTTCCAGCAACGCGCCGAGATGTTTCGCCGGCCGTGCGTCCCAGAGCCTGGCTGTGAAATCGGATGATCCCGAGACGATACGCTCGCCCGTTGGCGAGAATGCAACCGTGCGAACTGCGGCGCCGTGCCCGCGCAGAACAGCAATGACCTCACCGGTCCGCGCATTCCAAAGTCGCAGTGAGCGGTCCACCGAACCGGTGACGGCGCGGGTCCCGGACGCGTCGAGTGCAACCGCTTCAACCGCATTTTCGTGTCCCTCCAGAATATGAAGCGGCGCGCGCGATGCGACCTCCCAGATGATTGCGGTCTTGTCGGTGGAGCCGGAAATGACGCGCCGGCCGTCGGTGGAGAAAGCCACCGACTTGACGCTGTCTCTGTGCGTCGGCTCGAACGCAAGCGCAGTGCCTGCGGGGATGGCCCACAGGAGCATCGTTCCATCGCGTGACGCAGAAACAAGATTTGCACCGTCGGGCGAAAACGCAATAGCCGTCACCGCACCGTTGTGTCTGTCGAATTCGAAGACCGGCCGACCAGTATCAATGTCCCAGATCCGGATCGTGCTGTCGCCGCAGCCCGCCGCGATACGGGACTCTTCGCGGTTGACCACCAGGCTGCGGACCGCGCATTTTGCGCCGCTCTGGGCTTCAAGAGTTCGGATCACCTGTCCGGTTGCGGTGTCCCAGATCCGGATTGTCTCATCAAGCGAGCCGGTATAGAGCCGTGTCGCATCGGCGCTGAATGTGACCGACGTGATCGCCTTGCCGTGACCTTCGAACGTTTTCAGAAGCCCGCCGGTTTTTGCGTCCCACAGACGCACTGTCCGGTCGCCGGAGCCGGTTGCGAAGACGTGCCCATCGCGGCTGAATGTTGCCGTGTACACCCGCTTCGTGTGTCCCCTCATGACGCGCATTTCGCGTTGTTCGCGCACCGCCCTGTATAGGGCGCTCTCGGCTTTCGGCTCATAGGGGCGCGCGAAACCGTCAACATCTCCCGGCAGGGCGGCCAGAGCCAGAAGCGCACCCGTCACCGGATCGCCCAGGTCGCTGCGCTGTTCCGACAGGGAGGCAAGATGCAAAGACTGATTCTTAAGCGTCTGACGCAACTGGGTCTGGGTTTCCGCTTCAGCCCTGATCGCCCGGTCTGACGAGATTTTGCCCCAGGCCGCCAGGATGGCAAAAACAACCGCCGCGGCGGCGACACCGGCAAACAGTCGGCGTTCCGCCCGTTTTTTGCGCGCCCGCTGCGCCCGGTCCTGATCAATGGATGCCTGGACGAATTCCAGTTCCGTGCCCGAGAACCGGTCCGGATTGTTCGACAGCCAGTCCTGCGCGCGCTCCAGCAGAACGCCACGCAGCAGAGCCTTGTCGTCGCGGTCAAGCTCCTCCCAGTCTGTCGCCGCATCTTGCAGCCGGTCGCGGCCGACGAGAAAATCGCGCTCTTCGTCGAGCCATGCGGCCAGCTCGGGCCAGACCCTGAACACCGCCTCATGCGACACTTCGACAATCGATTCTCCCGTCCCGGCGCCACCACCGCGCCGAACCAGCAGGCGGGCATCGATCAGTTTGTCGGCAAAGGGCCTCACCCGCTCCGGCAGGTCCGCGTACCGGGCCGAGCGACGGGCAAAGTTGCCTTCCTTGTTGACTTGCACCAGGGCCGGGACGAACGTCTCGCGCAGCAGGCGATCGTCTTCGTCTGAACGCTTGGCTTTGGGAAAGGCCTCTTCGACGACGAGACGAACCGCATTTTCCAGAGGCGTGATGCCGCTGTCGCGCCGGCCAAGTGTTTCGTAGTCCCGCAGCGTAAAGCTGCCGCTGCCGCCGAAGCGGTCAAAGAGTTCACGCAGCGCGAACGCGACAAGAGGCATGGCGTCCGGCCGTCCGGCATCCTGGGTGACGGCCGCAATGAGCTCATCGTCGACACGGATGCCGGCATAGCGCGCAGGGCTGCGCACAATCGCACCGATGCGGCTCAGGGGAACGGGTTCGACAGAGAACGTGTCGAAGGCAACCGTACGGCCCTTCTCGACCTGGAGGGCGTCGAGAAATTCCGAACGCATGGCAATGACGGCAACAAAAGGCAGTTGCAGCGCCAGCATCTTGGAGAGGAGAGCGAAGAACCTGTGCCGCGCCTTTTCGTCGAGATTGAGGAACAGCTCCTCACCCTGGTCGATGGCGACAAGAATGCGTGCATCGGGTGCCTTCGACGTGCGGCGGACAAGTCGTGCGATCTGGCCCAGCGCGTCTTCCGGGTTGCCGCCGTCGAGCGCGGCTTCCCATGCGCCGATGCGTTCGTCATCGCCGCACAACTGCAGGAGGGCATCGATAAGCTTGGCGGTCGGATCATATTCAGGCCTGAACACCGACAGCACGATCCAGTTGTCCCGGTCGCGCCGAAGCCGGGGAATGAGCCCGGCCCGCAGCAGTGACGACTTTCCGCTGCCCGACGCACCGAGCAACGCAATCAGTCGTTCACCGCCTTGCGTGCTGCGCTTGCGCAGAACTTCGCGCAACTGGGTCAGGACATCATCGCGCCCGAAGAACACGGCGGCATGATGCTCCTCGAAAGAGTTGAGACCGGGGAATGGCGACACGTTGTCGGGCAACTCAAATCCGGCGGCCGACTCGAGCGCTATCTCACTCAGTGAAGCAGACAGTCGCTCCAGCCCGTCGGAGCGGTCGGAGACGAAGTTGATCGCCTGCAGGTCCGATCCCACCAGCATCTCGCCGGTCGGTGACTCGACAATCGGGAAGATGGCCTTGCCTTGTGCCCGAGCGGCGAAATACTCAGCAAAGCACCATTTGGAGGCATGCCAGTTCTTGGTCAGGATGATAATCACCGCCTGACAGCGCTCAAGCTGCTCATAGAGCGTGCGTTCCCAGTCGGCGCCCGGCTGGATGCCGGCATCCTTGTCGAAGTCGAGAAACACCTGGTCGAAGCCGCGCTCACGCAGCCAGGCGAGCAGGCGGGCGGCCGCATCATTGTCCTTGCTGGAGTGCGAAATGAATATCTGTGCCATGCCCTGCGCCAGACCCTGAGGCTATCTCACCCGCAATGTGCCGCAGCGTGTCTGCAGTTGGAAGCCCTTTGACGCACACGGCGTTAACGCAACGCTGCGATCCGGGGAGGGGCTAGCGCCCCTCGGCAATCTCGATCTGCACCGTCGCGTGGTCGACGCCGTGCGCCGCCTGCAGCCGTTTCTGGATTGCCGTCAGTGTTTCAGCTGGATCGGCTGCCCGGTCGATCACCGCGTGCAGGGTCATCAGGGCGCGTTCCTGCGTCAGCATCCAGGCATGCACGTGATGCACGTCTTTGACCGCGGGAACCGCTTCGGCCAGATCGGCCCGCAACGCTTCCACATCGAGCCATTCTGGTGCGCCTTCAAGCAGAATGTGGGCTGATTTGCGGACAATCGTTACCGCGCTGCGCAGAATGAGAAGCGCGACCAGCACCGAAAGCAGCGGGTCGATCGGCATCCATCCGGTCCAGTAGATCACCGCGGCTGCGGCGATGGCGGCAACGCTGCCGAGCAGATCACCCAGCACGTGCACCGCGGCGCCCTGGAGGTTCAGGTTGTCTTTGGAGCCACCGTGCAGCAGCGCAAAGGCGATGATGTTTACCAGCAGCCCGAGCACCGCGATGACCATCATCGGGGCAGGCAGCACTTCGACCGGGTCAAACAACCGGCGCGCCGCCTCAATCAGGATCCATCCTACAACCGCCACCATCGTCAATCCGTTGACGAACGCGGCGAGCACCTGAAACCGGTGATAGCCGTAGGTGCGCCGTTCGTCGTTTGGTTTGCCGGATGCCCGAAAGGCGGCCCACGAAAGGGCAAGGGCGGCAAAATCGGTGAGCATGTGGCCGGCGTCTGCGATAAGGGCGAGCGAGCCCGACAGGATGCCGCCGATGACCTCGGCAATCATGAACACGCCGGTCAGAACCATCGCCCACAGGACGCGGCGCTCGTTGTCCGCCGTGGTGGCGGCGTGGGAATGCCCGCCATGGTCGTGATCGTGAGCGTGGTCGTTCATAAGGCGTCAGGGCCCTTTCAGCCGATCAGCTTTTCCAGCCGCAGTCTGCCGATCTCGTCGACCTGTTCAAGGGCCGTTCGCAGCTCTGCGTCACGATCGTTCTCGAGCCTTGCCCGCATCGCCTGCATGATCGTTGACTTGGTGTGGTGACGCACGGCAATGATGAACGGGAAGCCGAATTTGGCGTAGTACGCTTCGTTGAATTGGGCGACATGGGCGAGTTCATCCGGCGCCAGGTCGACCAGTCCAGCGCCTGCCTGCTCCTCAGAAGAGGCCTGGGTCAGATTGCCGGCCTTGGCGTCGCGGCCAGCCAGCTCCGGGTGAGCGGTCAAAAGCGCCATTCGCTGTTCGTCACTCGCGCCGCGCACGGCCTGCGCCATGGCACCGGACAGCGCATCCAGATCGGCGAATGGCCGCGCCCGCCAGGCCGCTTCGGCAATCCACGGCGAGTGTTCGTAGATGTCGCCGAATGCTTCGGTAAACGCTTCGCAAGTCAATTGACTGATCTGGCTGAGTGTGAATTGCGTCATTGCCATTGGCTCTTTTTGCCCTTTTTTGGCATTCTACTTCGAATTTCCGAGTCGGACATGCGGCAGCGCGCCATCCACTGGTAATCGTTCGCACCTAAACGATTCGCTTACACTTTCGTGGCACATTGCGTATCAGCACCCGTACTTGAACAGAGCTGGGCGGCAGATTTTAGCAAATCCGCCGCGAAAAAACACCATGACCACGATAGACCACATGTACTGCGTGCCCGCCTTGCGGTCCGCAATGGACCGCCGGCGTGGCTCGATTGCCGCGATGCTCCTGATGGGCGGCCTGACGGCAGGTTTTTCAGCCGCCAAGGCCGAAGAGAGCGAGTTCCCGGGTGCCGATCAGCCCGGTCCCGTACTCACCACCCATGACGGCAACCCGAGCGTTGCCGCCTACAACAAGGCGGTCTCGCTGTTCCTCGAAAAGAAGTACGACGAAGCGCTCGAAAAAATGAGAGCCGCCATCCGGGCTGACAGTTTCGGATATCCCACGGTCGGTCTGGCCTACAGCAACCTGTGTCTGATGTATCTCAAGGTTGGCAAGTACAAGAATGCGCGGGCCGCCTGCTCAAAGGCGCTTATCGTATTGCCCGCCTATATCCCGGCAACGATCAATCTCGGCCGTGCCAAGGAGCGCATCGGGCCAACGCCCGAATAGCGGCATTTCCCACTGACCCAAAAATGGTTTAGCAAGTCCAACGACGTCACACGGATTTCACATCGCTCGTCGATGAGGGCGCATGCCGAAACGGATTGTTGGACTGCTGGCGGGGCTGTGCATTGCAGAAGTTCTGACAATGCTCGGCATTGCCGCGTTTGCCGCGCTGCTGCCGGAGTTCTCCGTCCGCTGGGACTTGAGCAACGCCGAGGCGGGGTGGATCGGATCGGCCTATTTCATCGGCTATACGCTCGCGGTACCCTTTCTCGTCAGCATGACCGACCGGATCGATCCGGCGCGCGTGTTCATAGCTGCAACCATCCTGACCGGAGCCGCAAATCTGGGGTTCGCCCTGTTCGCCGACGGATTCTGGAGCGCGGCGATCGCCCGTGCCGTTGCCGGCGCGGGGCTGGCCGGGACCTACATGCCCGGCGCCGCGGCTCTTGCGGAGCGGGTGGCGCCTGAGCGCCAGTCACGCACAATCGCGTTCTACACATCTTGCTTCATGGTCGGCAGTGCAGCCTCTTACCCTTTTACGACATGGTTCGCATCGCTTGGCGACTTTCGAACGGCATTCGGTGCCGCGGCTGTGGCCTGCGTGATCGCCGCCATCGTCGCGGCGATTTCGTTCGCGCTGCTGCCAAGAACGCCGGCGCCGCAAAAGGAACGGAACCTTCTCGATTTCCGGCCGGTGATCCGAAACCGGCACGCCATGGCCTACACCGTCTGCTACATGTTCCACAGCTGGGAACTTGTCGCGTTTCAGACCTGGATCGTTGCCTTCCTGACGTTCGCGATGACATTTCAAGCTGTCGACGCAGTCTTCTGGCTGCCGTTTTCGGTGGCATTCTGGGTGACCCTCGCCGGCATGCCCGCCATGGTGTTCGGCAACGAGCTTGCGATCAGATGGGGCCGTTCGCGCACCGTTGCGGTGGTGATGGCGCTGTCTGCGCTGGTGGCCGGTCTGATCGGGGCGTCGGCGTCGGTGTCTTACGGCCTGGCGGTTACCGCCTGCCTCATATACGGCGTCGTCATCCTGGGGGAATCCGCGGTGGTTACCGCCGGGGCGCTCGGCAACGCCTTGCCCGGCGCCCGCGGTGCCACCATGGCGGTGCATTCCACCCTGGGGTTCCTCGGCGGCGCAATCGGCCCCATGGCCTTCGGTGCAATTCTCGATGTCGCCGGCAGTGATACGATCTTCGGCTGGTGGGCGGCTTTCGCCCATCTCGGCCTCATCATGCTGATGGGGCCGCTGGCGCTGGCGTGGCTGCGGCCGCGGCCGCTCGCGGGCGACAGAGGATTTCGCGGTGAGGGTGCTAGCTGAGGCGCTTCAGAAGCGCGCTGAAGTGTTCCAGCGGCTCATGATTGCGCAGCATGGCCAGCGGCACGCTGAAATGGCCACAGCGCCAGATGAACCGGTTCTCGTGCGGAATGTCCCAGCGTTCGAGTAGCGCCTTGCCGCTCTCGAAAGGCGTTACATCGTCGTGGCTTCCGAGGACCGAGACGATGTTGCCGGGCGCCATCACCGGGCCGCCGTCCGGGTCGAGCAGGGGGGCGTAGGTCTGCATCAGATCCGGCGTCCAGCCTCGAGCTTCGGTCTGTTCTGCAATGCCCCAGACCCGGGCGAGGGAACCGTGCACCACCGCGTCTTCGATGCGGCCGCAATGGGTGATCAGCAACAGCGCGTCGGGCTGCAGGCGCTTCGGCCAATAGCGTGACTTGACGGCGGTCAGCTGCGCTGTCATGGCGCCGAGACTGGTGCCCCCGATGGCTACCGGCGCATCGCTCGTGCGCCGGCACCAGTCGATCAGCACCGACCACTCGCGCACCGCGGATGTAAAGAGATCGAGGGCGCCGAGCGGCGCGGTCGACAGAAACTGTTCGCCGCCATACCGGCCGGTTGGCACGCGGCGCCCGTGCCACGGTGCTTCCGGCCGGATTACCCGGTTGCCCAGGGCGACCAGCGCATCGGCTTCGTCGGTCAGCCCGCGCCAGTGATCGAATTCGACGCAGATACCGTGGCCGAGAATGATGGTCGGGGGATTGTCGACGCCCTTGGGCTCGTAGACCCGGGCGATCACCTCGTCGTTCATCCGTTCGGATGGCGAGTGAAACCGCAGCCAGTAGTCGCGCCGGCTTTCCGTTTCGATGCTGCGTGACCGCACGACGGCGGGCATCGGGTCGGGCGCCTCAAACGCGGCGGCGGGATCGCGGGCAAAGGCACCGTAGATGCCGTCGACCTCGTCCGGGGTGGGGGTGTCCCAGTGCACCGGCGTCACATTGCCTTTCAGTCGCAGCGGCACGAAGAGGCGCCGCAGCGTGTTGTAGCCATTTCGCTGGAACAGGCGGTCGTGTTCGATCTCGGTGAGCGCATCGGCGCCGGGGGACACCTCGCCCCAAAAAGCGGCTTCCCAGCGCGCTTCCATGTCGACCACCTCGTGGCGCACGGTTTCAAAGCGGCGCAGCCGAGTCTCCACCAACGGCCTCAGCCGCGACTGCGGCTCCATCGGCGTTTCCGCGAAGTATCGATCGACCGATCCTTCGGCGGCCCGCGCCGCCGCCCACAGCCGCGACAAAGGGAAAAACCATCGGGCCAGCAGGCGCAGGGCCACCTGGTCGAACCACGGGCGTGCGATCAGTCCGCCAAGGGGCGTGCGCAGGCTGCCGACCATCATTTCTTGCAAGGGAATGCTCCTGGGGCTCTTGGGGTTTCGGCCGGCCATCATCGCTCGGCAAGCTTGGCCCGGATCTGAATCACCGAATTGGCATAGTATTGCAGCAAGTCCGTTTCGGTGTCTGCCGGAGACAGCAGGCCTGCCTCGTCTTGCCGCAGCAGGCCGCGCGCCCTCATAAGCTGCAGTCCGGACTTCAGCCCGCTCTCCATGCCGTATTTCTCAAAGCCTATATGGGCGCCCTTGTCCCGAAGTTCATCACAAATCTCCTGTGCACCGGCAATCAGCGCAGTCTCATCGCCCGGCGTGTCCCGACCGAGGACATGCATCGACAACACGGGCACCGCGAGAACCGGAACGATCTCGACGATGCGCCCGGTGATTTCCCTGCCGAGTTCCTCGACCGTGTCAAAGAACTCAGGTTTGCCCATCTCCGACAAGTTGATCCGGCGTTCGTGCGACCATGCCTTCAGCGACAGCGGGTCGCCGAAATTCGCGCACGCCATGCCGAAGCCGAGCCGCCGTCCGGTCATCTTGCGCCAGATTTCACGGCCGATGAACCGCAGGCCGGAACCGAGCACGAACCTGCCGCCGCGGCCGCGAAAGTCGGCGTCCGCATTGGCGATCAGTGTGCGCTCCTCAAACACCCGGTCGAAGTTCGTGCCGACCGGTATGAACAGGATGTCCCGGTTTCCGCCGGGATCGAACCGCCTGGTGATGTAGCCGATGAGGCCGAGCTTCGGTGTGTTGACCTGGCCGTTTCGCGACAGTTTGCCTTCGACGAATATGGCTTGCGGCACACCGCCCTCGCTTGCCATCTGCACATAGCGCTCGAGCATCTTGCGGTAGAGCCCATCCTCGCCGGCATTGCGGCGGACGATATAGGCGCCGGCGGATCGCAGAACCGAACGGACCGGCCACACCCGCGCCCATTCGCCCGCGCCGTAGGACATGGCAGCATCGCGCGAAGCCAGATACGTGACCAGCAGGTAATCCATATTGCTTCGGTGATTGATGACGAACACAACGGAGGCATCCTCGGGGAACGCCGCGGCGGCGTTTTCATGGACAAATCCCAGCCGTACCCAGTAGAAGGCGCGGAGAAACCAACGGGCAATCCGGTAGCCCAGGCGAAAGTAGATGAAGGCGTTGAACGAGGGGACCATCTCGCGGGCGTAAAGAGTGACTTCGGCCATCACGCCATCCCGTCTGACGCCGCGCTCAATGGCGACCTGCTCGACCACTTTCATGACGTCCGGATCGTATATGAGACGGTCGATGAGGACCTGGCGCTTGGTCAACTGAAAGGTCGGCAGTTTCATGCGCAACCGGTCGTTGACGTCTGTAATCACCCGGTTGACGCGGCGCCTGAAGAACCAGCGAATGCCAGGCAGAAAAAAGTGATTGACCAATGCCAGGCTCGCAAGACAGGCCGCGATCAACACCAGCCAGAGGGGAAGTTCGACGGTAGACGTCACGGTCTTCTCCGTTCGGGTCCGCGAGCCGATTAGTGCAGGCGGGAACTCAAGTCTCGCCTTTATCGGGCGCATGCGTCAAACCGGTTACGTTTTCACGCGCCATTCCGGGCGGCGTTGTCTGGAGAAATCGTGCCATAGGTTGTAGCCTCACGCCAATGAGGGGAAACCTATCGAACGCAGCGACAGGCCCGTACATGAAAGTGACACCAATTGACCGACAGACAGCCGCGGACTTCTCCCTGGGGGATGTGGATCTGTCCAAGCGGGCGAAGAGAAAAACCTACGAGGCGAAGCTCGCCAGGCTGCAACTCTCGCTTCAGATCATACAGCAGGCCTACCTGCACACGCGAGACAAGGCGGTTGTTGTGTTCGAAGGCTGGGACGCGTCCGGCAAGGGCGGCACCATCAGGCGCCTGTCGACGGCCATGGATCCGCGCGGGTTCAAGGTGTGGCCGGTCGGTGCGCCCAGGCCCTATTTCAAGGAGCGGCACTATCTGCAGCGGTTCTGGGAATGCCTTCCGGCGAACGGCACCATCGGCGTGTTCGACCGCTCCTGGTACGGCCGGGTCATGGTCGAGCGTGTGGAGGGCTTTGCCGACGAGGCCGAATGGAGCCGGGCATTTGATGAGATCAATGAGTTTGAGCGTCTCCTCACCGACGACGGGGCCCGCATTGTGAAGATCTTCATGCACATCTCCCCCGATGTGCAGATGGAGCGCTTCGTGGCGCGTCTGAACGAGCCGCACAAACGCTGGAAACTGAGCCATGAGGACTTCCGTAATCGCGCCAAGTGGGATGATTACACGACGGCGATCGAGGAGATGGTGCGCCGCACGTCGACCGACGTGGCGCCGTGGTGGGTGATCCCGGCAAACGACAAGAAATACGCCCGCCTCAGCGCCCTTGAGACCATCAGGTCGGTTTTGTCCGATGGCGTTGATCTGTCGCCGCGGCCGATTGACGAAGGAATAAGGGAACTGGCGGAGAAGATGTCCGCGGGCCCCTCGGGCAAGTAGCTGAAGTTCCCACCTGGCCGCATGTCGCAGCCGGTGCGGCAACATGTTCAGGCCAGGTTCATCGCGGCGTCCTATATCTTTCTCCGGGAACGGATGAACAGATTGAGGAGCCTGATCATGTTTCGTTCATTCAATCGCAAGGCGGCGGCTGCCGCGCTGGCGGCCGGAATGGTTCTCGCTTTATCCCATATTGGCGCCGCCGAGGCGGCCGGCCACAAGGTCTGCCGGAACTACGCCGACAGCGCGGTCTGGCAGCACAATCGCAACGTCAATGCCAGGTGCGGCTACGGTGGCCTCAGATGGCATTACGCCTGGCAACTGCATTACAACTGGTGCCGCGGCGCTCCGAAATGGCGCGCCAAGGAGGAGCGCAGGATCCGGCGCCGGGCGCTGCGGGCCTGCGGTGCACTCTAAGAAGAAGAAAGGGTCTAGCCCTTTCGCCGCTCCGCCCGGACATTGGTGAGGTTGCCGGCGAGGATCATCGATGCGCCGACAAAAACCAGCAGGTCGATCGATTCCTGATAGAGCAGGTAGCCGACCAGCATCATGACCGGCAGGCGGAGGAAATCGAGCGGTACCACCACCGTCGCGTCGGCCTCGGCCATGGCCCGGGTCAGGCAGTAGTGCGAGGCGAACCCGGCAACACCGACCGCCACCGCCCAGGGTGCCAGTTCCCATGACGGCGTTACCCAGACGAAGGGTATGGGGGAGGCGCCGATCACGAACTGGGTCAGGTGCATGTAGAAGATGAGAGTGAAGGCGCTGTCGGTCCCCGACAGCGTCTTTGTCATGGTCAGCACAATGCCGAAGCCGATGGCCGCGGCAACCACGCCCAGGGTGGCGAGGTTGACGGTCTCGATGCCCGGGCGCACGATCACCAGCACGCCGAGGAACCCAAGCACGACCGCAACGATGCGGATTCCGGTCAGCTTTTCTCCCAGAAACATCGCCGCCATCAGGGCCGTCCACACCGGTACCGTGAACTCGATCGAAATCACCTGCGCCAGGGGGATCAGGCCGATCGCCAGAAACCACAGAAACTGCGCGGCGTAATGGATGACGTTACGGGCCGTGTGCAGCGGCAGCCGCTGTGTGGCGAGCGACGGCCGGCCAAGCGCAAACCACACCACCAGCACCAGAACAACGCTTATCAGGCTGCGGAAAAACATGATTTGGAAGGTTGTGATCTCGGCCGAAAGTTCGCGGCCCGAAATCGCCATGATCGAAAGCGCCGCCACCCAGGCCAGCATCCACAGGGCGGCCTTGTAGATGTCCTGGGTGCGGGGGAGGGGTGCGTCGGAAACGGCCATCGCGCGGGTTTACGGGGCAATCGAACCGGTGGCAAGCAGATGCGTATCCGTGCTCGGGCATGCGGCGGTTGATTGTGCGTGACGGAGTGCTCCGGAATGTCCGGTTCTGCGCCGAATGCGGGCGCCATCAAGACATGCACGCTCAGGTCCGTACTTTTGCTGTCGGCTGACGCCCATGCCGCCGCGTTGCAGCGCGTCTCATGTGGATGAAGTGATTTGCATCACCACACATCCTCGAATCATGACCTATATTCTGTTAGTACACATCGCAGTTTTGGGCCAAGTCCTCATACATCTGAGCCGGCCGGAAGGAGAGAATCGATGAAGATCACCCGTGCAATTCTGACCGTTGCGCTGGCCGCTGGATTGACCGTCGGCGTCGCCGGCGCCGGGTTCGCCCAGCAAGGCGCGACACCGAATTACGGCAACAACCCGCCACCCAACCAGCCGAAGGCCAAGAACAAGCGGAACCTGCCTCCCGGTGTTAAGTGTCAGCCCGGATATTACGGCCTGGCCGACTGTAATGTCAGCCGCAATGGCCGAACTTTCGGCCCTGAAGGCTATGACTACGCAATCGGCACCGGCCAGCATATCGGGCGTTGACCTCTCGCGAGCCGGGACATTCCCATCACCCTTCAGGTGGCGGCATGGATTTGCACTGGATGTTCCGGGTCCGGACAGGGCGCGGAACGTCCGACTTGGCAGTAATACGGCATCATGTTGCCTCGATCGGCGGGCGCGCCCGTTAACACTTGACCTTTCCGTCGTTCCCGCGCATTTTGCGCGCGCTATGAAAACGGTTGCCCATATACCGGCCATTCACATTATTGGCTGTATTATTATCACCAGCTAGCTTCGCGCGCTGGCCAGCGGCCGTTCCTTTTCTAAAAATCTCAAATGAACGACCCGGCCGGTGGCAGGGCTTGCTTATTGCCGGCACCCTTGGAGAGGGCAAAAGGGGCGGCGGCGACAAGGGAGTGTCTCGTGACACTGAAGTTCTACAACACGCTGACCCGTGCCAAGGAGGCTTTTGCGCCGCTCGATCGCGATAACGTGCGCATGTATGTCTGCGGGCCGACCGTCTACGACTATGCCCATATCGGCAATGCGCGGCCGATCATCGTGTTCGATGTGCTGTTCCGCCTGCTGCGCCAGGTCTATGGCGAGGCCCATGTCACCTATGCCCGCAACATCACCGACATCGACGACAAGATAAACAACCGGGCAAGAGAAGAAGGCGTTCCGATCGCCGACGTCACCTCGCGCACCACCGCCCAGTTCCACGAGGATGTGGCCGCGCTTGGCGCGCTTGAGCCGAGCGTCGAGCCGCGCGCCACCGGCCACGTGCCGCAGATGATCGAAATGATCGAGGCGCTGGTCGAGAAGGGCCACGCCTATGAAGCGGAAGGCCATGTCCTCTTCAACGTGCCCTCCATGGCGGACTACGGCGCGCTGTCGCGGCGCTCGACGGATGAAATGCTGGCCGGCGCCCGGGTCGATGTGGCGCCCTACAAGAAAGACTCCATGGATTTCGTGCTGTGGAAGCCGTCGTCGGACGATCTGCCGGGCTGGGACAGCCCATGGGGCCGCGGCCGGCCGGGTTGGCATATCGAGTGCTCGGCCATGTCGAAGACCCATCTCGGTGAGATCTTCGACATTCACGGCGGCGGCATCGATCTGGCGTTTCCGCACCACGAGAACGAAATCGCCCAGTCGCGCTGCGCCCTTGGCCACGACGTGATGGCCAATGTGTGGATGCACAACGGATACCTGCAGGTCGAAGGCGAGAAGATGTCGAAGTCGCTCGGCAACTTCCTGACCATCCACGATCTTCTCGGTCAGTGGCCGGGCGAGGTTCTGCGGTTGCAGATGCTGATGACCCATTACCGCCAGCCGCTCGACTGGACCGATACCCGCTGCCGCGAGGCGCGCAGCCTGCTCGACCGTTGGTATGGGCTGATCGGCAACGGCGCGGGGCCGGGAGGTGATGTTCCCCTGTCCGTTCTGGACGCCCTGTCGGATGACCTCAACACGCCGGCCGTGATCACTGAAATGCACAGGTTTGCCGACGCCGGCGACACCGCGGCGCTCATCGCCGCGGGGCACATTCTGGGTGTCCTGCAGCTTGACGAGACCACCTGGAACGCCTGGCGGCCGCGCGGCCTCGATCTCGATGAAACACAGATCGATGCGATGATCGTCGCCCGCAACGCGGCGCGGGCGGCCAAGGACTTCGCCGAAGCCGACCGCCTGCGCGACGCGTTGATGGAGATGGGCGTTGCCCTGAAAGACGGCCCGGAAGGCACCACCTGGGAGCTCGCACGATGAGCGCGGCACGCGAACGCCTCTATCTCTTCGACACCACCCTGCGCGACGGCGCGCAGACCAACGGCGTCGATTTCTCGCTCGAGGACAAGCGCGTCATCGCCGGGATGCTCGACAGATTGGGCGTCGACTATGTGGAGGGCGGTTATCCCGGCGCCAATCCGACAGACACTGAGTTTTTCGCCGAAAAGCCGCCGTTCCGGAACGCCACATTCACCGCCTTCGGCATGACCAAGCGGGCCGGGCGCAGCGCATCCAACGATCCGGGCCTGGCGGCGCTGTTCGAGGCGAAGGCCGATGCCGTCTGCCTGGTGGCCAAGGCGTGGGATTATCACGTCGACGTGGCGCTCGGCATCACCAACGAGGAAAACATCGACTGCATCGCCGACTCGGTCAAAGCCATCGCGGATCGCGGTCTTGAGCCGATGATCGACTGCGAACATTTTTTCGACGGCTACAAGGCAAACCCGGACTATGCGCTGCAATGCGCCAGGGCCGCCCTCGAAAGCGGCGCCCGCTGGGTGGTCCTGTGCGACACAAACGGGGGCACGCTGCCGGACGAGATCTTCGAGATCGTAACCGAGGTCTGCAAGCACATTCCAGGTGAGCACCTCGGCATACATGCCCACAATGACACGGAAAACGCGGTCGCCAATTCCCTCGCGGCAGTGCGCGCCGGTGTACGCCAGATACAGGGCACCCTGAACGGTATCGGCGAGCGCTGCGGCAACGCCAACCTCGTCTCTCTCATACCGACACTGCTCCTGAAGTCTGCCTTCGCGGACCGCTTCGAGACCGGTGTCGGGGAGGCGGGTCTCCTGTCACTGACCCACGTTTCGCGGTCGTTCGACGAACTGCTCAACCGGGCGCCCAACCGTCAGGCGCCCTATGTGGGCGAAAGCGCCTTTGCCACCAAGGCCGGCATCCACGCCTCCGCCATCGTCAAGGAGCCGGAGACCTACGAACATGTGACGCCGGAATGCGTCGGCAACCAGCGGCGGCTGCTGGTGTCGGACCAGGCCGGCAAGTCGAACCTTATGGCCGAGCTTTCCCGTATCGGTATTGACGTTGAGAAGTCGGACACGCGGCTCAATGCCCTGCTGCGCGAGGTCAAGGAGCGAGAGGCGGAAGGCTATTCCTATGAAGGCGCCGATGTGTCGTTTGAAATGCTCGCCCGCCGCATCCTCGGCAGCGTGCCGGACTATTTCAAGGTCGAGAGTTTCCGTGTCCTGGTCGAGCGCCGCTACAACGCACTCGGCAACCTGATCACCGTGTCGGAAGCGACAGTAAAGGTCGAGGTCGACGGTGAGAGTATGACGTCCGTGGGCGAGGGCAACGGCCCGGTCAACGCCCTCGACACCGCCCTGCGAAAGGATATCGGCAAATACCAGCCCTTCATCAACGATCTCAGGCTGGTCGACTACAAGGTCCGTATCTTAAACGGTGGTACCGGCGCAACCACCAGAGTCCTGATTGAAAGTGCCGATGGCCAGGGCAACCGATGGTTCACCGTCGGCGTCTCGCCCAACATCGTCGATGCCTCGTTCCAGGCGCTGATCGACAGCGTTCGCTACAAGCTGCTGCGGGACGGGGCGCCCGCCGAATAGGCCGGTCCACGGTTTGAGTGTCGCCTGTGGGTCCGGAATTGCGGACGCCGTCGGCGAGCGACACCACATATGCTCCCATTGGTTCCGCCGCAGCGAGGGGGCGAACGAGTTTCCATGCACGCAAGGGAGATTGCCGTGACGTCTTCATCAGCGGTGAAGTCCGGCCTGAATGCCCGTCTTGAAGGCCGCAACGAAAGCGCATTCGCGGAGGAAGAGCGGCACGGCTTGATGCTTGCGAGCAAGACCAGGACGATCGCTCTGCTGGTCATTCTGCTCTGGCAGGCGATCGACAACCCGGGCCAGGGTCTGGCGCTGTTGTCCGATCTTTTCGAGGTGGCTGCATTTGCGGTGCTCGGGCTTGTGCAGTACCTCGCCGCACGGCTGCGCTTTCACATGAATGTGTTGAAATATGTGTTTGTGTTCGTCGACTGCGCGTTGCTGGCCTTAGTGTTCTCGGTTGATTGGTGGTCCGAGGATGCGCTCATTCCGCCCGCGCTGGCGATGGAGAGCAGCCGCTTCGGCTATTTCTACATATTTCTGATGCAGGCGGCGTTCAGCCTGCGCCCGCGCCTCGTTCTGTGGTGCGGCATGTGCATCGTTGCCGCCAGGACGGCGATGCTGCTGTGGTTCGCCGGCAGGCCGGGGGCCACCTCCAAATTCGATTTACCGGAACAAACGTCAGAGGCCATTCTGGAGGCCTATTCGAACCCCAGTTTCATATATCTCGGCTTCTGGACAAACGAGATGATGGCCGCCATCATCGTTACGGTCGGTCTCGCTTTCGTGGTCCGCCGGTCACGGAAGCTGGTTGAGGATCGCACTGCGGTCGAACGCACCCGAACCAGCCTTGCGCGCTACTTCTCACCCAACGTGGTGGATCACCTGAGTGCCACGGACAGCGGACTTGGCCAGGTTCGCGAGCAGCATGTTGCTGTGCTGTTCGCCGATATCATCGGTTTCACCGGGTTATGCGAGCGCGAGTCCCCCGAAACCGTGATCGCCCTGTTGCGCGACTACCATGCCCGATTGGGGCAGGCCGTATTCGATAATGGCGGCACCTTGGACAAATACATCGGTGATGGTCTTATGGCGACCTTCGGTACTCCCGAGACCGGCCCCGATGATGCCCGCAACGCTCTGCAGAGCGCCATGGACATGCTCGGCGCACTGGATGTGTGGAACGCAGAGCGGCGCGCGCGAGGTGACAAGCCGGTGCGTGTCGGCATCGGCCTCCATTTTGGTCCGGTCATCGCCGGTGACATCGGTAATGAACGCCGGCTGGAATACAGCGTTATCGGTGACACCGTGAACATTGCCAGCCGTCTTGAGCAGCTGACGCGAGATCTGAACACGGCCATGGTTGTCAGTGACCGACTGATCGGTGAGCTTGAGAAAAGTTCCGGTGACGACAGCGGGTTGCTGAAGCACTTGTCCAAGGCCGGCAGCCAGACGATCCGTGGCCGCGAGACGGCGGTTGAGATATGGATTCTGGATGCCGCTGCCGCCGCGGATACGCAATGATTGGGAGGCTGTCTGGCAGTCTGCCGTTGGATCGCCGGTTCGCGAATTCGCCTGCATTTTGACACCGTTTTGGCTGGTATTGATTGTTCCGTCCGAATGATTGCCCTAAGCTGAAGCCATCCGGTCCTCGACCAGGTCAGGATCGATTTTGATTTACGCGATCAGAATCGAAAAACCTGATCGGCTTCAATATGAAAGAGGGCGATTGACGACATTGATTGATGCATTCGATGTCAATCGCGCTCTAGCGGCCGGACGGTGGTTGCGTGGTGCCGATGGAGAGCGGTGGCAGTCTATGCCTGTGGAAATTGAGCGGAAGTTTCTGATACTCGGGGATACGTGGCGACAGGAAGCCGATGCGGGGGTGTCCATCCGCCAGGGCTATCTCACTCAAGATCAGCAGCCCAGCATCCGCGTGCGCGTTTCAGACACGGCCAAGAGCACGCTGACGCTGAAGCACCCCAGAAGCGGCCTCAGCCGCCTGGAATATGAGTACGAAATTCCCAAAAGCGAAGCCGAGGAACTGCTCGAACTCAGTCACGGCGCCATCGTCGTCAAGCGCCGTCACAATGTGAAAATGGGAGACCTGGTCTGGCAGGTCGATGTTTTCGAAGGAAGCAACCACGGCCTCGTCATGGCAGAGATCGAACTGACCAGCGAGGAACAGGAATTCCATCGCCCGGCGTGGATCGGCGAGGAAGTCACGCAGGACAAACGCTACCAGAATTCCCAGCTTGCCTGGCGTCCCTATTGTGCGTGGGCAGCAGAGCCCAGCCTGGAGGCGGTTTAGCTGTTGCGTCTCAAAAGGGACGCCCTGTTGAGGCTCCGCAGCTAGGGCCTGTTCGCGAAGTTACGTTCCTGTGACTTCACGGCGCGCCGTGAATGGCAGGTTGCAGTCGGTGCCCGCAAGGTCGAAGCTAGGGACATGGACGCAAATGCCGATCACGACCTGCCGGGACGCACGGCCGCCCTGGAACACCTCACAGGGCCTTCGCGGGGCACCGTCACATGGCTCACCGGATCGGCGCTGGATATTTTCCTGAGTCCGAGGCGGTTCATCCATGTCTCCGAGACACGCCCCAATGGCGAGACGGACCACCTGATCGCCCGTCTGCACCGGGCGGACGACACCTATGAACTCGAGGTCATGCCGGACTGCTCGGTCTGGGTGAACGGTGACCGTGTCAACGCCCGCTCTCTCGAGAACGACGACATCATCGAGTTCGATCAGGCAGGGCCGATGTCGCGCTTCTGTCTTTACCGCGAAGACCGGCCGATGCGCAGGACGGTTGCCGACATCGTCAGTGACGCGGTTGCCTACATGCGGGTCAGCCGCCAGCCGGTTGCCATACGCATGCTCAGGGCTTTTGGCGGATTCTTGCGGAGGCTGGCGGGCGAAACCACTGTTCTGTTCCGATTCGCGGTGCTGTGCGCACTGATAAGCCTTGGCGTCTTCGCCTATCAGCAGAACCGGATGAACGCGTTACTGCAGCAGCGCATTGATTCCGGTGCCGCTCAGCTTGAGAGCTTCGCCAAGGCGCTGACGCGGGCACGTGAAGAGGCATTGACGCCAGGTGACCTTGAGGCGTTGCGACAGGAGATCGCTACTCGCCTTATGACCAATGTCGAGCGCCTTGAGGCACTGGAGCGGCGCAGCGAGGCAACCGCAAAGGTGATCGCAAGTTCGATCGCATCGGTTGCGTTCCTCCAGGGTGCGTATGGCTTTCGTGAAGCGGAGACCGGCCGCATGCTGCGCCATGTTGTGGATGACAAGGGCCGCCCCCTGATCTCGCCGCTGGGTCAGCCGATGCTGTCGCTGGAGGGCGAAGGCCCGGTTGCCGAGCGCCAGTTCACCGGAACCGGATTTGCCGTCGCCGACGGCGCGATGCTGGTCACCAACCGGCATGTGGCGCAGCCATGGGAGAACGATGCCGACATAAAGGCCCTTGCCGGCCGGGGTCTGGCGCCGGTGATGATAAAGTTTCTTGCCTATTTGCCGGGCAACCCGGCCGCGGCTCCCCTGGAGCTCTACCGGACGAGCCCCGATGCCGATCTTGCCATCATGCGACGCACCGGCGCTGCGGAGCCGTTGCCGGCGCTGACCCTGGCCGACGCGCCACCGAACCGCGGTGATGAGGTGATCGTCATGGGATATCCCACCGGACTGCGCTCTATGCTGGTGCAGGCCGGAGATGCGTTCATCAAGAAGCTTCAGGAGGCCGAAGACACCGACTTCTGGAGCGTCGCCGCCCGTCTGGCGGAGGATGGGCACATCGTGCCCCTGGCCAGCCGCGGCATTGTCGGACAGGTCACGGAGGCGACCATCGTCTATGACGCGGAAACCACCCATGGCGGCTCAGGCGGACCGGTGCTTGGTATCGAGGGCACGGTGGTCGCAGTCAACGCCGCGATCCTACCCGAATATGGCGGCTCAAACCTTGGAGTCCCGGCCGCCGCCGTCAGGGCACTGCTCGAAGGCGCATCGACGCAATAGTGAAGGGGAAGGACTCTCGGTTCTGTACTCAGAACCTAGCTCGCCGCCGCAACCAGTTCGGCCCGCTGCAGCACCTTGGGCACGATGTCGTCCGGTGTCTGCGCGATGTCGATCGCCACTTCCAGCCCGGCCCGGATAAAGGCTTCTTCGCGCATATGCTCGATGAGCGTGATGAACGGGTCCCAGAAGTTCTCGATATTGGCCAGGACGATCGGCTTGGTGTGCTGATCGAGCTGCGCCCATGTGGTCATTTCGACGGTTTCTTCAAGGGTGCCGATCCCGCCGGGCAGGGCGACGAACGCGTCCGCCTTCTGGAACATCAGCATCTTGCGCTCATGCATGTCGGCGGTGACGATGGCGTCCTGCACGTCGCGCAGCATCTGCTCGCGGTCTTTCAGAAATTGCGGGATGACGCCGGTGACATGGCCGCCGTGCTTGAGGACGGAACGGGCGACGATGCCCATGAGGCCAAGGCTGCCGCCGCCATAGACAAGACCGATGCCACGCTCGGCCATGTCCTTGCCGAGCGCTTCCGCCGCTGCGGCATAGGCAGGGTTCTTGCCGGGGCCGGAGCCGCAATAAACACATATTTTTTGAATCAGTTCCATGCGCTGATGTGGCATCGCGAATATGGCATCGTCAAGGGTTAGAACGCGGCACGGTAAAGGCCGGTCTGATTGTCCGGTCGCTGTGGAAACGATTGTCCGAAGCCGGTACACGGCTTACATAAGGGGTTTGGCGCAATTTCAGAATCGATTTCGGAGCATATCAGGCGCTGGGCGACAACGAGACACGCCGCGCACGCGCGGGCATTTGGGCGTTCAGTTGAATCTTTATGAGAACACTTACCGCTAAGAACAGGGAATATTTCGGCGATCCCGGCGACGGCATCGGCCATATGGAGGCGTTCCGTCATCTGTTTCCCTATTTCTGGCCGGAGGGCAGGGGCGATCTCAAGGCCCGCGTGGTCGCCGCGATGGTCTGCCTTGTGGCCGCCAAGGTGATCACCGTCACCTTTCCGTTCGCCTACAAGGCGGCGGTCGATGCGCTGACGGGATCCGAGGCGGGCGGCACGACTGTCACCACCACGGCCATTGTGGTGGTGCCCCTGATGATGATCATCGCCTATGGCGCCGGACGCCTGCTCATGGTCGCCATCACCCAGTTGCGCGACGGCCTGTTTGCCAGCGTTGCCCAGAACGCCGTGCGTCAGGTCGCGATCCGCACCTTTGACCACCTGCACCGCCTGTCCCTGCGCTTCCATCTTGAACGCCGCACCGGCGGTCTCAGCCGGGTTGTTGAGCGCGGCACCAAGGCGATCGAGGTGATCCTGCGGTTTTCGCTGTTCAACACCTTCCCCACCATACTGGAACTGGGGTTCGTCTGCGGCGTGCTCGCCTATACGTTCAACATCTGGTTTGCGGTCGTCATCGGCATCACCGTGATCACCTATATCTGGTTCACCTATCAGGCGACCGAATGGCGCATCGCCATCCGCCGCCGCATGAACGAGGCGGACACCGACGCCAACACCAAGGCGATCGACAGTCTCCTGAATTTTGAGACGGTCAAATATTTCGGTAATGAGGACCACGAGTCGCGCCGCTTCGACAAATCCATGGAACGTTACGAGAAGGCCGCAACCAAGACCTTCACGTCATTGGCGGTGCTGAATTCGGGCCAGGCGGTGATCTTCTGCATCGGCCTCACCATCTGCATGGTGATGGCGGCACAGGGCATCGTCAATGGCACCATGACGGTCGGCGATTTCGTCCTGGTCAACGCCTTCCTGATCCAGCTCTACATCCCGCTCAATTTTCTCGGCACCGTTTACCGCGACATCAAGCAGGGCCTGATCGATGTTGAAATGATGTTCGATCTGCTCGCGGTCGAGCCCGATATCGCCGACAGGCCAAACGCCAAACCGCTCGCCGTCGGTGATGCGGTCGTCGAGTTCGAGCATGTCTCGTTCTCTTACGACCCGGACCGGCAGATCCTGTTCGATGTGAGTTTCAAGGTGCCGGCGGGAAAGAAGGTCGCGATCGTGGGGCCGAGCGGCGCCGGCAAATCGACCATCTCCCGGCTGCTTTTCCGCTTCTACGAAGTGTCCGACGGCGCCGTCAGGATCGACGGTCAGGACGTCGGCGACGTGACCCAGAAGTCGCTGCGCCACGCGGTCGGCATGGTGCCGCAGGACACCGTCCTGTTCAACGACACCATCATGTACAACATCCGCTACGGTCGCCCAGATGCGAGCGACGAAGAGGTTATGGAGGCGGCCCGCCTGGCCCAGGTGCACGATTTTATCGAAAGCCTGCCCGAGGGCTATAACGCCAGCGTCGGCGAGCGCGGCCTGAAGCTTTCAGGAGGCGAGAAGCAGCGCGTCGCTATCGCCCGGACCATCCTCAAGAACCCGGCGATCCTTCTGCTCGACGAGGCCACGTCGTCCCTCGATACCTACACCGAACAGGACATCCAGGCCGCGTTGAAGCAGGTTTCGAAGGACCGCACCACACTGGTGATCGCGCACCGGTTGTCGACCATCATTGACGCAGACGAGATTGTCGTGCTTGACAAGGGCCGCATCGTGGAGCGCGGGCATCACACCGAACTCCTCGATCAGAACGGTCTTTACGCCGGACTGTGGAACCGCCAGCGCGAGGCCGAAGAGGCGCGCGAGCGTCTCGCGAAAGCGCTGGACGAACGCGGCCGGACGGCCGAGGAAGTGGCATTGGGTGTCACAGCTGGAACCGGCGGCCCGGTGCCGGTGGATGTTCTTGATGGTGGGAGTGACCTTTGATTGAATCGATCATGTCGGTCTTTGTGCCGATCCATCGCGACGGCCACAAGTTTGTGGGGCTGTTCGTTCTGGGCACCCTGATCCTGTTCTGGATCTGGGACCCTTTCGGCTGGCTGGGCGTCATTTTGGTGTTCTGGTGCGCCTATTTCTTTCGCGATCCCGACAGAGTGACGCCGTTGCGCGAGGGGCTGGTGATCAGTCCAGCCGATGGCCGGATCTGCGCCATCGAAGATGTCACAGCGCCGAGCGAGCTGGACCTCGCCGGTGAGAGCCGGGTGCGGGTCTCCATTTTCATGAATGTGTTCGATGTCCATGTAAACCGCTCGCCGGCGGCCGGTAAGGTCACGAAAATGACCTATGTGCCCGGCCGTTTCATTAACGCCGAACTCGACAAGGCGAGTGAAGACAACGAGCGGCTGGCCCTCACGCTCGAGCTTCACAACGGCAAGAAACTCGGCGTGGTGCAGATTGCCGGCCTGGTCGCGCGCCGCATCGTGCCCTTCATCAAGGAGGGCGAACCGCTTGGTGCCGGCGAGCGCTTCGGGCTAATCCGCTTCGGCAGCCGGGTGGACGTTTACCTTCCACCCGGGCAAAATGCCCTGGTGGCCATCGGACAGCGTACACTTGCCGGTGAAACCGTGCTTGCGGACCTCGATTCCGACGAGCCGGAGCGTACGGCGCGCGAAGGCTGAAGGCGCGCTGGTGCAGGGTCAATAAGGCCGCCCGAGTATGGAGTAAGACGCGAATGTCCAAATTCGAGCAGATGGAGCCCGGACGGGCTGCACGTGAACAGAAGTACCGGCGTTTCAAGCCGATACCGGTGCGCCTTCTGGCTCCCAATTTCATAACGCTTCTGGCCTTGTGCAGCGGTGTCACAGCCATTCGCATGGCGACTGAGAGCCGTTACGAGCTGGCGGTGGCGGCAATCATATTCGCCATCGTGCTCGACGCTCTCGACGGCCGTGTCGCGCGGCTCCTGAAGGGCACGTCGAAATTCGGCGCCGAACTCGACTCGCTCGCCGATTTCGTCAATTTCGGTGTCGCGCCCGCCATGTTGATCTATCTGTGGTCGCTGCAAAGCCTGAAATCGATCGGCTGGATCGTCTGCCTGGTGCTGGCGATCTGCTGCGCCGCGCGGCTCGCCCGGTTCAATGTGGCGCTCGACGATCCGGACAAGCCCGCCTGGCAGGCAGGCTTCTTCAAGGGTGTGCCGGCGCCGGCTGGGGCTGGACTGGCGCTGCTGCCGATGTATTTGGGCTTTCTGGGTCTGGTTGACGGCCAGACTTTCGCGCCGGCGATCCTGCTCTATACCGGTGTCGTCGGCTTCCTGATGATCTCAAGCATTCCGACGTTTTCCGGCAAGGGCTCGGGCGAACGCATCCGCAGGGATCTCGTGCTGCCTATGATGCTGATCACCGTGCTTTTCGTCTCCCTCCTGGTCAGCTTCCCTTGGGCAATGCTGACCGGCCTGGCCGTTCTTTATATCGGCAGCCTTCCGGTCGGTTACTGGCGTCATCAGAAACTGGCGGCTCAGCACGAGCTGGAACAGATCGAAGAGCACGACGACAAGCGCGATGAAGAGTCCGAACCGAAACACCTGGCGCGAAAGAAGACAAAAAGCGAATAGCTTCAACAGCCGAACGAGTCGAGACAGACCTGATAGTCCTGCCGGCAGTGGTAGCTGTTGACTTCGCTGCCGTCACCGCCGGCTTGGCATTCGCTGCGGACCGTCTTGCAGGCCTTTTCGTCCGCCGTAGTGCACTGCATTTCGCCGGGGTTCTTCATGCAGGCGCTGTAGTCGCTGTAGCACACGGTGCGCCATTGCTCGGCGCGGCCGGCCCCGTCCGCGCAAATCCGGTAACTGTCCCAGCAAGCCGCACGGTCTTCGCGTGGCCCGGCGGCAGCGCCGCAAGCCAGGGCCGTCACGATCACCGCGGCAATCGCACACAACCCGCCTGACTTCGCCCCCGGTTCCGTCTGGTTCATCAGGTGCCTCATGGCCGGAATAATGGCGCATTTGGCGCGCAAATGGAATGACGGTGCTACGTCACCCCAGGACGCGATCGAGATCGGCGCACAGGTCAACCCCGTCCTCGAGGCCGATCGAGACCCGGAACACGCCGTCGCCGGCATATGCCCTGAAGCTGTCGAGCTGCGCCCCGTCCAGGCGGAAAGACGTATTCATCAGGTCGTCCGTGCCCATCCAGAACACCAGGCTGCGGTGATGGCCAAGCGAAACCGCATAGTGAATCACCTGCAGGTCCTTGGCCATGCGCTCGGCCAGCGCCGGTCCGTCTTCGACCTGAAACGTCAGCATCGCCGAGAAGTTGTCCATCTGGCGTTGGGCGAGCTCATGCTGGGGGTGCGACGCGAGGCCCGGATACATGACGCTGGTGACCTTTGGGTGGTCCTCGAGGAACCGGGCCACTTCCATGGCGCCTTCTTCATGGGCGCGCATGCGCAGCGGCAGGGTGGCGCAGCCACGCATGATCAGCCAGGCATTGAACGGGCTCAGCACGCCGCCATAGTGGATGCCGGCCTCGAGCCGAAGCGCGCCGATGGCTTCGGCGCTGCCGAGCACGGCACCGCCGGCGGCATCGCCGTGCCCGCCGATATACTTCGTCAGGGAATGGAAAACATAGTCCGCGCCAAGGTCGAGTGGCCGTGTCGCCACCGGCGTTGCAAAGGTCGAATCGACCACCACCTTGATATCGCCCGCCGCATGGGCGGCGTCCGAGATGGCGGCGATATCGCACAGCCGCATGATCGGATTGGCCGGCGTTTCGATGATGATCATCCGCGTGTTGTCTTTGATCGCGGCGCTGACATTGGCGACATCGGAGGTGTCGACCACGGAGATCTCGATCCCCATCCTCGGCAGGGTGTCGCGGATCAGCTCCGCGACGCCCGCATAGTTGGTGTCCGACGCGATCAGATGATCGCCCTGGGAGAGGACGCTGAACAGGATGCCGCTTGCCGCCGCCATTCCGGTGGCGAAACACAGGCAGCCTTCCGCGTTCTCAAGCGCACAGAGTTTGCGCTCGAGCTGCTGTACTGTGGGGTTGCCCCATCGGGTGTAGAGAAAACCCGGGTCGTCAGACAGGTCGTGGGCCGAAAAACCGCCGGGCTCTTCGGTGACAAAGGTGGATGACATGACCAGGTTGGGCGCCGATGCACCGGTAATCGGATCCGGCGCTTCGCCTGCATGAACCGCCAGTGTACGCAAGCCCCCCTCGATAGCCTTGTTGTCTCTCCCGCTCACCGAACCCACTCCCGCGTTGCCTGTTCAAACAGCCCCCTGTTTCAAACAGCCCCTGTAGCAAACTTTTCGCGGTTTGGCCTGCGGATTCGACACTCGGGTCAGTCGTCGTCGGTCTCGACGGGCGGTGTGGCGTCCGGGGTCTGGCCGATGGTCGGTGTGGCGCCGCCAAACCCCATAGCGATGCGCACGAAGCGGTCGACCCCGATGTCGTCGAGATAAGCGTCCATTGCGCTGGTGATGATGTCCTGCTGCGTCCGCTTGGTGTCCTGCGACGCGAGCTTGAGACGCAGGTAGCGTTCCTGCTCCAGCCGCACGCCGACCTTGAGGCGCGGTGGCACGGATTTGCGCCGTTCCACTTCAGGGCTGATCATATGATGCCGCCGGTCGGGCCCGGAGAATGTCGGCGTGTCGATCCACAGTTGGCGCTCTTCCTCGTCGGAGTCGGCGTCCTGCGCGTTATCTTCGTCAACGGTGCAGCGTTCATACGTGACCGAGGTCGGCCGCTGCCCGTTCTTCGAGGGCGTGTCGGTGTGCTCCGGCTTGGCGCCCCACAGCGAAATCGTGACTTCGGACATGTCGCCGGAAGGCGGCTGAGCGATCATCAGGGTCGAGCCGGAATTGGCCCGCTTGGAGGACGTTGCGGCTTCGGTGTTTTCCGCCCCGTTTTCCGCCGGTCCCGGTTCGTCGGCTTCCGTCTTCGGTGCGCTGCCGTTTGCTGCTGGTTGAGGTGCGGCCTGTGCCGTCGGCCGTGCGCTTGGCCGCTGCGTGCCGTTCGCGTCGCTTGAGTGGTCGGCGCTTCGGCGCTGCGGCTGATCTGTGTTATGCGGCATGGCGCCGCCGTTCCCGAGCAGTGCCTGCACGCGGTCGGTACCCCGTTGCATCAACCCCCCTGAGAGTGTGCTGAAACCGTCAGATGACATGCTGAATTCCTTCGTATTCCCCGGTATCCCCGCGTCCTGCGGAGATTAGGCACTGACGCTGCGGCGGCCGAAGGCTGCCGGACGCCGTCTCATGACGTTGAGATTTGTGACCGTACGCGTGTACTCCGTCGGATCGGGCACGCCGTTCAGGGTATCGTCCATACGGGCGAGTCTTTCAGCGAGGTAAGACCACACTTCCGCGATCTCGTTGGCGGATGTGCCGTCTGGTTTAACTTCCATGACCGTGCGCCCATCGATCATGCTGGCGGCGTAATCGACCCGGTTGTGGATGAAGGACGGTGCGACCGTGCCATGCTGCGACAGGGCGACTGCGGCATCGGATGTGATGCGGGCACGCGGCGTCGCGCCATTGATGATGAACACCATGGGTTTGTTGTGGAATTCGACCAGATCCACCGTGACGCCGACGGCGCGGATATCGTGCGGGCTGGGACGGGTCGGCATGACCACCAGGTCCGCATAGGACAGGGCCTTGGAGATTTCCCGCGTAAGCGACGGCGGCGTATCCACACAGACCAGCCGGTATCCCTCTTTGCGGGCCTCGATAAGGCCTTCGCGCAGATTGGCCAGCTCAAGTTGAATATAGCCGGGCTCGGCATTTCGACGCTCACTGGCCCACTGCGCCAGGCTGCCTTGCGGATCGGTGTCTATCATTGCGACCGGACCGTGCCCGGTGCGGGCGGCTTGGACGGCCATGTGACCACATATCGTGGTCTTGCCCGATCCCCCCTTTTGAGAAGCAAATACGATAACGCGCATGATCTCTCCTTTTGGCAGCTCCGCTGCCCGCCGCGTTTGCGCGCTGGTGGGCCGGTGGCTTTGCGTCCCGCCGTTTCCGACGGTTTGCCTTTTCGGGGACAGTTTTCGGCCATAGCCGGACTGCGCCCTGACAATCGGGGAGACTAGCTCGTGAGTATTAAAATCAGGTCAATGAATGAAGTTAAATATTTGAAATCATGTAGTTTTTTAAATTTTGGTACAAATTTTCATCTAATTTTACAGATCTGTTGCCTGCAACTGCCGGGCGCGTGAATCAGAACGTTCTTACGGCTCCGCTCCCAGGCGCTTTAGCCCCGCCAGAGCCACCCGATGCGCCGGTTTCAGGGCAACCGCGCGGCGGAAATCCGTGATCGCCCGGTCGCGATTGCCGAGTTTTATGTGGGTCAGGCCTCTGTTGGCGAAGACCTGGGCATTTTTCGGGTCGAGCGTGATTGCCGCCGTATGGTCGGTGAGGGCGCGGGCGAGGTTGCCCACCGCCCGGTAGGCCATCGCACGGTTGTTCAAAGCCGCGGTGTATTTGGGGTTCAGGCGGATCGCCTTGGTGTAGTCGGCAACCGCCTCGTTGAATTTGCCGCTCTTGTGATAGGTCACACCGCGGTTGTTGTAGGCCTCCGCATAGTTCGCCTTCATCCTGATGGCCGCCGTGTAGTCCGAGATTGCCAGTTCGTAGGCTCCGAGACTGCGATGCGCCAACGCCCGATTGAAGTAGGCCTTGGCGAATTTCGGACGAATCTGGATTGCCCTGTCGTAATGGGCGATGGCGCGCTGATACTGGCCGTCCCCTACGTATTTTACGCCCTGGTTGTTGTGGGCGTAGGAATAGCGCGGCTGCGGCGGCGCCTGGCGGACCGGGAGCTGCCGGCACGCCTGTTGCAGGGTCAGCGCTTCATCCAGGGTGAAGTCCGCATCCGGTGGAGCCGCGCCCTTCCACTTGTCAGAGGTGTATCCGGTGATCGAGAACACGTAGTCTTCGGTTTCATTCGGAAGCCCTGAATTTCGCTCCGTAAACCCGCGGGCGCGGCCTTCGCCTGCATTATAGGCCGCCGCGGCCAGGCCGACATTGCCGAACTCATCGCGCAATTCGCCGAGATATCGCGCCGATTCGGCGATCGCCGATTTCGGATCGAACGGGTCCTCGAGGCCCCGGGCCTTCGCGGTTCCCGGCATGAATTGGGCAATGCCGCGGGCCCCTTTTGGGCTGATGGCGTTGCCGTCAAACCGGCTTTCCGTCCAGATCAGGCGGACGAGAAACCCAGGCGGCAGCCGCCATCTGCGCGCCTCCAGTTCAATGCGCCGGCAGACATGGGTTAAATGTGCCAGCCGCTTCGCCATGCGCCGATAGGGGGGATGCGTGCGCGGCTCCTTGACGTCCCGCGCCAGTGCGTCGTTGGTAAGAACCGATTCGCCAACCGGGGCAGCCACCGCCGGCGAAATGGCCAGAAAAGCTGCGGCCAGTGCGAACATTGCGGTGGAAACGACCAATCCCGGCGCTCCCATTCGGCCGGGATGACGCCGCACGGAATCGGTGGATTTCCGAAGCCGGCGCAAACCCGTCAACATCCGTCGCCGTGGCTGACAAGTGTACGGAAAACCGGGCCGGGCGGTTCTTTTTGCAGCATGCCCGACATGAGCCCGACATCTCCTCTTGTTAGTCGTCTTCGCATGAGATGCATGTTCTAACATTATACGTACATTTATAATTTCTGCACTGATCATAAGGTGGACAAGCGGATCAACCGTCCGTAATCTGTGTGTTCCGGTTGGATTCAGAAAAGCAACAATGCCGCACCGTCCTATGACTTTCACTCAAGACGTTAGCGATAAAATCTCCGGCAGCGCCGGAAGGGAGGAGTTTCGTCCAATGGCCGCACTCGCAATGCACAAACGGTCCCGGATCGCCACATTGCTCTTTGCATGGGCGGCTCTCTCGCTCGGGCTTGTTGCATCCGCCTCTGCCAGCCCCGATTCCAGCAAAGTGGTCGGTCCGACCGAGTGCGCCGAGTGCCACAAGGACGAAACCGCCGTCTGGAAGGGCACCCATCATTTCACCACCTTCCGCAGCATGCCGCGCAGCGACAAGGCGCGCGAAATTGCCGACAAGATGGGCATCAGGCGGCTCAAGGCTGAAAGCCTGTGTCTCGACTGTCATTTCACCAGCCAGATCGTCAACGACAAGGAAAAGCCCATTGCCGGCATCTCGTGCGAATCCTGCCATTCCGCCTCCAAGGACTGGGTCAAGGTTCACAGCGAGTTCAGCGGCAAGAAAAAGGAAACCGAATCCGCCGCCGAAGCCGCAGCGCGATGGGCGCTGGCCGAAGAGAAGGGCATGATCCGTCCGAAGCTGATCTACCTGCTGGCCAAGAACTGCTACAGCTGTCACGTCGTTCCGAAGGAAAAGCTGGTGAACACGGGCGGCCACCCGGCTGGCAGCAAGTTCGATCTGGTGTCGTGGTCGCAAGGCGAAGTCAGGCACAACTCGTGGTATTCGAAGGGCGTCAACAAGCCGGCCAGCACAGAGCGCAAGCGCATGTTCTACGTGATCGGCCTGGTTGTTGAACTGGAAACCGCGTTGCGCGGCATCGCCACGGCAACCGAAAGTGCGAATTATGCCAAGGCAATGGCCAGACGTGCCGATACGGCGCGCAAAAAGGTTGCCGCGTTGGCGAAGCTGCTGCCCGACGTCAAGGAACTCGCCAGCATCGTCAAATTCAGTAAGTCCGCCGGGCTCAAGCTCAATAACGAAGGACCATTGACCAAGGCAGCTGAAGGTGTCGCGGTCGAGGCTCTGGCGCTCTCCATGAACTACGACGGCAGCACGTTCGGGGCGCTGGACAAATACATTCCAGGTCCGGACAAGTACAAGGGCAAGCCGGCCAAGTGAGCCACCGATGCGGCTGCCCATGTATTGTGAAGTTTTCGCGTCCGCTGCAGGGGCCTGTGCGATAGGCAGACGTGGTGCCGGTCGACACGTCCGGGCTGAGGTGGGCGCACATTTTAATCTGGGGGGTTGTCGCGGCCGGTGCATTGCAGCGCCGCGGCAGCCTGCGCGGAGGCGCACGTGACACAACAAGTCCGGCATGTCGGAAAACCGCAGCGCTGGGACGAACCCTTCGGCAGTGAGCGCATGCGCCCGCGAGATGTGGCGCGGATCCTGGCTTCGCCCGTCTTCGCCGGCATTGATCCGGACGATTTCCCGAGCGACATGGAGCTTGCGGACATCATTGCGAATGATGGCCGCATCGTGCGTTGCGCCCGCGGACAGATCATCGTCCGCCGCGGAGACTACGGCAATTCGCTGTTTGTCATTCTCAAGGGCGCCGTGCGCGGCATGGCGAACAAAGAGGATGAAGAAAAGGCGTTCCGTCCCCGTCGCGTCAGGAAAATGTCCTGGTTCCGTTCGCTCTCCCAACTGTGGCGCAATGCTTCGGTTCCTGAAGCCCGCACGCTCGGCATCCGCAAGCTTGTCCCACCGGGCGGAAGCGGTGGAAGGTCCGGAGTGGCGGTGAAAATGATGCACCGCGACGCGGCCGCGTCCACTGATGCCGACGACGTCGACGCGGAGGCGGCCGGAACGGGTGATGGTGAGGCAGATGACGGGCCGCTTCCGGCCGGTACGGTCGTCACCCTGATCGATGACATTGACAGTGTTATCGAGCGTTTTGATACGTTTGAGATGAGCAGTGACGACATGTTCGGCGAAATCGCGGCGCTGGCGCGCAGCCCGCGGACCAGCACAGTTTTCGCAACCGAAGAGGACACCGAACTGCTTGAGTTGCGCTGGCAGGGCGTCCGCGACGTCCGCCAGTGGTCAGAGCCGTTTCATAAGCATATCGACGATCTTTACCGCGAGCGCGGCCTGGCCTCGAGGCTAAGGGATTCGCCGCTTTTCGACCTGGTCAGCGACGACGTTCTACGCCTTATTGTCGAGAGTGCGCATTTCGAGACACACGGCAACTTTGAGTGGACCCATCGCTACAAGAAAGAGGTGGCGGACGATCAGCGCGCCGACCAGGTCATCGATCACGAGCCTCTTATTATCGAGCAGGGGCACTATCTCGAAGGCCTGCTGCTTATTCATTCGGGTTTCGCCCGGATCAGCGAAAAATTCGATCATGGTGAGAAAACGGTTGGTTATCTGGCCAAGGATGACGTCTTCGGCCTGGAGGAAATTGTCGCAACGCGTAACGGCGAGCAGGATCTGAAAGCCCGCCGCAGCCTGCGCGCAATCGGCTATGTCGATGTCATTCGCGTTCCGACACACGTGGTGGAGGAACATCTTCTTCCAAGCCTTGACCGCAACTCCACGGCAGCTGTGCCGGTGCAGCCCGTTGATCCGCTGAATGACGCGACCGATGGAGAGCATGACGAACTGCAGCAGTCTCTGCTCGACTTCCTGGTGGACCGCCGCTTTATCAATGGCACCCAGGCGATGGCGATCAACACCGACCGCTGTGTTAACTGTGACGATTGCGTCCGCGCCTGTGCCGCGACCCACGACAACAATCCGCGCTTTGTCCGGCACGGCCTGTCGCACGAAAATCTGATGATCGCGAACGCCTGCATGCATTGCGTCGACCCGGTGTGCCTTATTGGCTGCCCCACCGGCGCGATCCATCGTGAGCAGGAAAGCGGGCGGGTGGTGATCGATGACACCATCTGCGTCGGCTGTGCCACCTGCGCCAACTCGTGCCCCTACAACAACATTCGCATGGTTGAAATCCGCGACACCACCGGTGCATTCCTCACGGACCCGGAAGGCAGGCAGATTTACCGGGCGACGAAATGCGATCTTTGCGCCAGCCAGATTTCCGGTCCGGCCTGTCAGCGCGCCTGTCCGCATGACGCATTGATGCGCATTGATATTCGCGACACGAGCACCCTGACCCAGTGGCTGGGGCCGGTTGGGTGACATGCGGCGAATCGTGCGAAATACCGCGATCATGCTCATCGCCGCAGGCGTGCTCTATTGGCTCGACTGGGTTTTCGGCACCTCATTCAGAGACCCGCGTTTTCTGAGCGGGTGGGTTCTGTTTGCAGGCATGGTGGTCCTGGTGCTCTACAACATCAGGAAGAAACTGCCCATGCTGCGGCTTGGCCGCGCGGCGATCTGGATGCAGTTGCATCTTTACGTCGGCTATTTTGTCGTCCTGGCGTTCATTCTGCACACAACGTACTCGCTTCCCGAAACACTGTTCGAGTGGGGACTTTGGGTGTTGTTCGTGCTGGTTGCGGTGTCAGGTGTCATTGGAATCTTCCTCACCACCAGCGTGCCGCCGAAGCTGGAACTGCATACCGAACGGGTATTGTTTCCTCGCATTCCGGCCTTCAGGGCACAGCTTGCCCGCGAAGCCGAGGAACTTGCGATCCAGTCGATCGATCAAAGCGGATCGCTCACCATATCGAACCTGTATGCCGATACGCTGCACGACTATTTCAGGCAGCCGAAGAATATCGTTGCCCACTTGAGAAACTCCAGCCGGCCGCTCAATCGCATACTGGGAGAGCTGAAAAAGCTCGAACGCTATCTCGATGACCGCGGCAAGGAGACATTGAGTGCCGTGCGCGACCTCGTGATCGCCAAGGACAATCTCGATTTTCACTACGTCAACCAGGGGGTTCTGAAGCTCTGGCTGTTCGTGCATGTTCCCGCGACCTATGGACTGCTCGTCCTGATCGTCGCCCATGTCGCCGTCGTCTACGCTTTTTCCTCCGGAGTGCCGTAAAGTGAAGACGCTGCAGGATTTCAACTTTGGCGAAAGCGCCTATGAACGCCCCGACCAGAAGTGGGTGTGCGGTCATATCGCGTCCGGAAAGCCTTGCCGGATCGGTCCCGACGGCCGTGGCCGCTGTCAGGCGACATTCGAGTGCGTTCCATCAAAGTCGGGCGACACCTGGCTGTGCCGGCGACCGGAGTCAGCCGGTGGCGCCTGCGAACACGGTCCCGGGCCGGATGGCGCCTGCTGCAACCCCATTCCGCAATGTGCGCCACGGTTGAGCGTCGCTGCAAAGCGTGCCCGGGTGGTAAAGTGGGCCATGTCGATTGCGGTCGGTTTCGTGGCCATTCTGGCGGCCTATGCCGGCAAGACTCACTTTCTTACACCCGGTCCTCTGACTGCGGCACACAGCGCATTGAGCAACTGCGGCGTCTGTCACGCCGTGGTCGCCGACGGCAAGTTCAAGTTCGATTGGCTGCACTCGATCTTCACTGACGCGGACCCCAAGAAAAGCGCCAGCGCCTGCCTGTCCTGCCACAACATGGACACCACGGCCCTCAATCCGCACGGTCTGGCCCTTAATGAACTTGAGAGACGGACCTCAGCGAAGCGCAAGGCGTCGGCCACCGAGATTGCGCCGATGTCCCTTTGGATCCGCAATGCCGTCTTCTCCACCGAAGAACTTGCGTCCTCTCAGGTGTTCTGCACCACCTGCCACAAGGAACATCAGGGCGAGCGGTTCCCGATCACCGATGTCATCAACGCCCAGTGTCAAACCTGCCACGCGGTTCAGTTTGCCAGTTTCGAGGACGGTCATCCCGACGACGGGACCTATCCGTTCGACCGGCGCACCCGCATCAACTTCGACCACACCAAGCACTTCAAGATTCACTTTCCTGAAGCGGCGAGCAAGACAGGCGGAAGGACCGCCCAGCCCGATGCCTGCGGCGACTGCCATGTGCCAGGTCCCGGCAACCGGCAGATGATCGTTCAGCCGTTTGAACAAATGTGCTCCTCGTGCCATCTGGGACAGATACTGGGAGCCGAAGCAGGAGCGGAGCCCCTCGGCGTTTCGCTCTTCAGCCTGCCGGGTCTGGATCTTGCATCACTGCGCGACAAGGACGCACAGATCGGGGAGTGGCCCGAAGACGCCTTCGCCCTGGGAACCGAAATGAGCCCGTTGCTGAGGCTGTTCATCGGTAGCGACGAGGCCGGCAGAGCTCTTCTCGCCGAAGTGGAAAAACTCGATCTGGTCGAACTGGAAACGGCCTCCGCCGAGGACGTTATGGTCGTCGAAGAGTTCGTCTGGCAGGTCAAGGAGCTGATTCATGCCTTTGCCACGGCAAAAATTTCAGATTCCGATCTGGTCAGAACGTTCACCAGAGAGCTGAAGCTTCAAAGCGTCGATCAACAACTCCTGACAGAGCTTACGGCCAGCATTCCGCTGGATGTGTGGAGCAGCGCGCAACGCGAGTGGCTGCCGGATCTCGCCAGGGAAATCAGCCTGCACAGGGCCGGCAAGGCGGTACCGATTCCCGATCCGCCGCCAATCGTGACGGAGCAGAAGGAAAAGACCAAGCAGGACACGGGCGAACCCGAGCCGAACGACGAATCGGAAATCCCGGGAGACGACTCCAGCCTCCTGGGCGTCATCAACACGGACGAACCGAGCGGCACCGATGACGACGGCGACCTGCTGGGTGGCGGCAACACCGAAACTCCAAGCGGCGCGGAAGACGACAATTCTCTGCTGGGCGGCGGCGATACCGAAACTCCAAGCAGCACGGAAGACGACAGTTCTTTGCTAGGCGGCGGGGACACTGAAACTCCGAGCGGCACGGAAGACGACAGTTCTTTGCTAGGCGGCGGGGATACTGAAACTCCGAGCGGCGCGGAAGACGACAACTCTCTGCTGGGCGGCGGCGATACCGAAACTCCAAGCAGTGCGGAAGACGACAACTCTCTGCTGGGCGGCGGCGATACTGAAACTCCAAGCGGTGGGGAAGACGACAACTCTCTGTTGGGTGGTGACGGCACTGAAAGTCCCAACGGGTCCGACCAGCAATCCGGCGATGAGACCGTTGTGACTGAGGCTGGCTCGTTGAGCATATCGCCTGAAGAGTGGGCCGAGTTTGGCGGCTGGTACCGTCAGGACTTCGAAATCAGATACAAGCCCTCGCGCCACTCCGACCGGTTTGTACGGTCCTGGCTTGATTTCACCGGCGTATTGATGGGACTGCCGCAGAGAGGTCTCGCTGATCCGGTGTTCCGCCTGCTGACCAAGAAGGGCGCGCCGGGGCAATGCGCGAAATGCCATAGTATCGAAGGGAACGCGGATGGTGCGCTTTCCGTCAAATGGACGCCGCTGACGAGTTTCGATCAAGCCGGCGAATTCACGCGCTTCTCGCACGAACCGCATTTCAGCATCAAGGATGACCGTGGCTGCCTGACCTGCCATGATCTGAATCCCGAAGCGGACTATGCGGCAACCTACAAGGCATACGATCCCAACACGTTCCAGTCCAACTTCAAGCCGATCGAGCAGGCGTTCTGCCGCGAGTGCCATACCGCGAGCGGGTCGGGAGACGATTGCCAGTTGTGCCACGCCTATCACGTCACCGAAATCGACACTCAGAACATGGCGCACACGACCAAATCCGAAGTACCGGCCGATGAGGACCCCGCTCCCACGGGCTCAGACGCAGAGTAGTTCACAAGGCGCGGCGGATCAAGCCGGTATAACCCAATGTTATGATACGTCACGGGGCCGATCACGGCGCGGAAGAGGGCGGTCGGGTACAGCCAGACGAACGTTCAGGTGGGCTTCTTTGCTATCGCAGTGATATCGTACTGTATGCTCGGGCACTTCGGGCCCCCAAGGATTAGTTGGGTGCACGGCCTAAAGGTCGATGACGAGGTCCGACTTCGGCTTTGAGATGCAGATCAGGCACGATCCGGCTTCGGGCTTGGCTCCCGGCTTGTGGAGGTAGTCCACATCGCCCTGCATCAGTGCGGTCAGGCAGGACCCGCAGCTTCCGGCGCGGCAGCCGCAACGGGCCTTGATATTGTGCGCCTCGGCCAGCTCAAGCAGCGTGCCGTTTTTCGGCGACCAGTCGACCGTCGTCTTGGAGCGGGAAAACTCCACCTTGAAGGTCTCTCCGGTGTCTGCCGCCTTGTCATCCGCATCATCGCGCTTCTTGACCGATGCGGGCCCGAACGCTTCGAACCTGATGTCCTTCTCGGGAACACCCCACTCTTCGAGGCCGCTGGTCAGGGAATCCATCATCGGCGGTGGTCCGCAGATATAGAACTCGTAATTCGTCGAGCTGATCTTCGATTTGATGAGGTCGGCACTCACGAACCCCTTGACGTTATAGTCGACGCCTTCCTTGCAGGCCTCGGTCGGATCGGCATACACCACGACGACATGAACGTTGGGGTTCTCCTTTTCGACCCGACGCAACATTTCGTACATGGCGTGTTCGCCGCGGTTTCGCACGCCGTAGAAGAACCAGATCTCACGTCGCGATCCGGTGGCGACCAGCCAGTTCATCATGCTGACGACGGGCGTGAGACCGACCCCGCCGGCAATCAGCACAACGGGCCGCTCCGACTCTTCGTCGATATGGAATTCTCCGCTCGGTGCGTGGACCTCGACGATGTCGCCTTCTTCCAGATTGTTGTGGAAATAGTTCGACGACAGGCCGGGAGGCGTGTCGGGCGGCGCCTTCGGTGGGGGGCCAAGCCGCTTTATGGAGACGCGATAGTAGTCGCGTTCCGTCGGACTGTCAGACAGCGAATAGCACCGGTAGACAGCCTGCGGTTCGCCGGGGATCGGCAGTTCGAAGGTCAGATACTGCCCGGCCTTGAATGGCGGGACCGGACGTTTGTCGTGGGCAACCAGGTAAAACGAGCAGATGTCCTTGTTGGGGTTCTCATAGACCCGTCGCTCAACTTGAAACTTCCTGAGCCCGTTCCAAGACAGCTCGTGGGCGTCGCGGTCCGCCTGGGCGCGCTTGAGCACGGTTGCCGCGCGTTCCTCGAACAGGGCAAGGCGCGCCCTGTCGACACGCCCGGCCTGCATGGAGCGGGCAAAGGCGAACTGAATGTTGAGAGCTGCCTGGAACAGTGCCGCGGCAATGATGAGCAGTCCGGCGACGCCGACAATGCT
>JAJFHL010000282.1 GCA_021775615.1 Hyphomicrobiales bacterium | reverse complement strand
GGCGGCCGATGGCCTCTTCCAGGCGGTTGTCGCGCGCATCGACAAGCTCATGCGGATCCTGCAGGCCGCTGTCTTCTGTCTGGCGGTCATTCATGGCGGCAGCTTACCGATTCGCGGCAATCAAATCCAACAGTTGCGCATCGTGATGGAGAACCAGGATTAACGGATCGCCCCTTCGGGTCGGCCTGAACCGGCGGCGGTTGGAGCCGATCGGTTTGGAGCCGACGGTGATTTCCGCAGGGCAGGCAGGTTTTTGGGGCCGCCGCATCGACTCGGAGCGGCATTGACGATATAGGTCAATCTCAAGAATTTGCCTGAAACGCGCGCCGTTCGGTGATGTCTCGGGCTTTGTGGTTCAGTGTTTGGGGGATCGATGACCGGGTCGGCCAGTCAGAGGCCAGTGTGGTGAATGAAGCGGACGGGCGTACCGGATCGCGCCGTCTGCTGAGGCTGGCAGCTGCTGGCCTGCTTGTGATGGCGGCCTTTGCCGCCGGCTCCTTCCTTCAGCGCGGCGACCGCGCCATCGCCCAGTCGGATCTCGCCGTCGACCTGGCGATCGTTCTTGCGATCGATTGTTCCTACAGCGTCGACCGCGGCGAGTACGACCTGCAGATCGCCGGCCTGTCGCAGGCCTTTCTCCATCCCGAGATTGTTGCCGCGATCCAGAACGGCGCGCACGGACGCATCGCCGTCTCCGTCGTGCAATGGTCCGATCTTTCGCACCAGGCGGTGGTCATTCCCTGGCGCATCATCTCAGATGCCGCAAGCGCGGCGCAGCTCGCCAATGTCATCGCCGCCGCGCCGCGAAGCCTGGCCGAGGGCGGCACTTCGATCACTGCCGTTATGGGGTTTGCGGCAAACATGCTGCGCTCGATCCCCTTCAGGGCCGACCGGCTGGTGATCGACATCGCCGCCGACGGACGCAACAACAATGGCGGCGACCCTCGGCCCATGCGCGATGCGGTCGTCGCCGAGGGGATCACCATCAACGGGCTCTCGATCCTCAACGAAGTGCCTACCCTCGACCGGTACTTTCAGCTCTATGTGACCGGGGGGCCAGCCAATTTCGTGGAAATAGCCAATGACTACAGGGCCTACTCCCTTGCCATTTACCGCAAGCTGTTGCGTGAGATCATCGGTCCCCAGGTGTCCTGATCCGATGGCGCCGGAGACCGTGTGATGCGTTTCATTCCGGCCGGCCAGGTTCACGAACTGCTCGACTATCCATCGCTGATCGACACCCTGGCTGAAGCCCATCGCGGCGAGGAGCCGATGGTGGAGCGCTCCGAACTGCATGACGAAGCCGCCGATGGTTCGGTCCGGCGCACCTTCCTCAACCTGCCGGCCTGGATCCCGGGCCGGGCCATGGGGATCAAGATGGTGACCGTCATGCCGGAGAACGAGAAGGCTTGGAACCTGCCGACTGTGCACGCGGTCTACCAGCTGTTCGACGGCAAGACCGGCGAACCCCTGGCGGCGATCGACGGCACCGCGCTCACCGTGCGCAAGACCGCGGCGGATTCCGCCCTCGGTGCAAAACTGCTGGCCCGCACGGATGTGAAATCACTCGTCGTTCTGGGGGCGGGCGCCATGGCGCCGCATCTGATTGAGGCGCATTGCGCGGCCAGGCCGTCGATCGAGAGGGTCAGCGTGTGGAACCGCACCTTTGCGAAGGCCGAAACTGTCGCCGCCGGCGTCAGGCTGCCGGGCGTCAGGGTTGTTGCGACGGAAGACCTCGAAGCCGCCGCCCGCGAGGCCGATGTCATCAGTTGCGCCACCAGCGCCACCGAGCCCGTGCTGCTCGGCGCCTGGCTCAAACCTGGATGTCATCTCGATCTGGTCGGCAGCTTCACTCCCGATATGCGCGAGAGCGACGACGAGGCGGTGCGGCGCTCGACGCTCTTTGTCGACTCGCGGTGGTTCGCGATCCACCAGCCCGGCGACCTGGCCCAGCCCATTGCCAACCAGCTGATCTCCGAAGACGACATCGCCGCCGATCTGTTTCAGCTCTGCCGCGGCGATCACTCCGGGCGCAGCGGGCCGGACGAAATCACCTTCTTCAAGAACGGCGGCGGGGCGCATCTCGATCTCTTCACCGCGTTACACATCATTGACAATCTGGGCGAGTGACGCTTGAACGGCGTAAACGTTACGCTCTGAGCGTTCAGGACCATTGGGAGGGACAGGCAATGCCATCGGTTGAAATCAACGGAACCGATCTGAACTATCGAATTGACGGCCGCCACGGCGGACCGTCGCTTTTGTTTTCCAACTCGCTCGGCACCAACCTCGGCATGTGGGATGCTCAGGTGCAGGCGCTCAGCCAACGGTTTCGCATCATCCGCTATGACAGTCGCGGCCACGGCCTCTCCGGCGCGCCGGACGCCGAATACACCATGGACACGCTCGGCCGCGATGCGCTCGGCCTGATGGACTATCTTGAAATCGACAGGACGCATTATTGTGGCCTGTCGAAGGGCGGTATGGTTGGCCAGTGGCTCGGCGCCAATGCGGGCGAAAGGATTGAAAAGCTCGTGCTCTCGAATACGTCGAGCTACCTCAACAATGATGAATTGTGGAACGGCCGGATCGCGGCGGCCCGCAGTGCCGCCGGCATGGACGGACTGGTCGATGCGATCTCCGAGCGCTGGTTCACGCCGGGCTTCAGAGAACGCGACCCCGAAGAGGTCAATCGCGTCCGGCAGATGATCCTGACAACACCGGCGCATGGCTATGCCGGGTGCTGCGCCGCCATCCGCGACATGGACCAGCGCGCCATCCTTCCCTCGATCGCGGTGCCCACCATGGTCATCGTCGGCGATCAGGATCCCGCCACGACGCCGGAGGACGGCACGTACATCGCTGACAATATTCCGGGTGCCCGGCTGTGGACCATCGAAAACGCGGCGCATCTGTCGAACATCGAGCAGCCCGGCCAGTTTATGGACGCGCTGACCAGTTTCTTCGAAATCTAAACCCTCACATTCAGGAGTGACCCCCGTGTCCAAAGAGGTATTCGACAAAGGTCTTGAGATCCGCAAATCGGTGCTGGGCGCCGAGTATGTAGAACGCTCGCTCAACAACGCGGACGACTTTATGGCCGACTTCCAGGAACTGCTGACCACCTATTGCTGGGGCGCGGTGTGGGGCAGGGAGGGCTTGAGCAAACGCGAGCGCTCGCTCCTCAACCTCGGCATGCTGGCCTCGCTCGGCCGCATGGAAGAGCTGCAGCTCCATGTGCGCGGAGCCATCAACAACGGGCTCACCGTCGACGAAATCAAGGAAGCCCTCCTGCAGGTCGGCATCTATGCCGGCATCCCCGCATCCTTGAGCGCCTTCAAGGCGGCCAGCAAGGTGCTGAAGGAAGACGGGTTAATTTAGCAGGAATTTCTGCAGCAATGGACAAGGTTGCATGAACACGAGAGTGATCATTCGGGGCAATCAAATATTTCGAAAAACGACTGCCTTCACGCTGGCTGATCAAATTGACGCCGATGTCAAGCGAACACTACCAGTTTCGGACGATGAGACCTTGGTCGGCATCTATTGGAACACGTCAGATGAATTGTCCACGGCGGTCATCGTCACAGATGTCGGTCTTCACATGGGCGCATCTGATGCGCCCCGTTTCGTGGCTTACTCTGAGATTCGGAGTGTCGGTTTTAAGCCAGAGAACAAAACAACAGATGACAACATCTATCTGAGCCTCTCGGACGGCTCGGAAGCTTTGATCGTTGTAAGTCGCGGAGAAGGCAAGTTCAGGGACCTATGCGATTTTGCGAGGTTCCTCATGCGCGTTGTGGAGCTTGATGTTCAGTGACCTGCCGTGCCAAAGGATCGGAGACTCCTTTTCGCATACAGTCGAACAGAAGCTTTGCCGCTTGGTTCTGTTCCTTCTTGCGGAACGCGAGGTAAAACGTGTCTTCAAAAGACGTTTCCTCATCCAACAGGGCGCGCATCTGGCCCATGGCAACCCATTGCTCCGCAAAGTGGTTGGGCAGATGACCGAGATATCGGCCCGATAGGATGAGCAGGGCAATGCTCTCCATGTGGGAGGAAACCGCTCCGAGCTCAAACGAAGCGTTTTGCGGGCCGGTCCACTCCAGCATGTAGGAACGCGCTGCGTAGAGATGGCTGGTGAGTTCGCTCATGGAGATTTCCGAATCCGGCCTGTCGAACAGCGGATGGCCCCGTCCGCAATACAGCGACTGCGTCTCTTTGTAAGCCGCCATCGCGCGGAACCGTTGCGGTATGCTCTGTGCCGGGGTCAGAATGAGGTGATAGCGATCCTCTCCGAGCCCCTGAAGCAACGCTTGCGGCGAAGCGATGTCCACATGCAAGACCACCTTGGGCGCCAGCTTTGAGAAGCCGGCAATGGCCTCATGCAGGTCAAGCTCCGAGTTCGACCACATCGCATCGACGGTGCCAAAATGCACCGCTCCGGTAAGCTCGCCG